>DUNY01000439.1 GCA_012839145.1 Thermoanaerobacterales bacterium | reverse complement strand
TTCTTTAGCAAGGGGAGGAGAAAAGGACTTTGGCAAAGAGTGCATAGACGTACTTGTAAAAGCGATGGAGGACCACAAAGATAGCCTTATTGTGATCTTAGCTGGATATAAAGATGAGATGGATTGGTTTTTACGAATAAACCCGGGACTTCGTTCTAGGTTTCCCATAAAAATAGAATTTAGCGACTACAGTATTGATGAACTTATGCAGATTGCCAAAATGATGGTTGAAAAAAGTCAATACAAGTTTAGTTCGGAAGCATTATTTAAGTTTGAAAGTATTTTACATAAGAGTAAAAACGAGACATTTTATGATAAATTAGGAAATGCGCGACTTGTTCGTAACATGATAGAAAAAGCTTTGCGCCGTCAGGCTCTTCGTCTGGTAAATCAAAGAAATATATCAAGGGAGGATTTGCTTCAAATAAAACCTGAGGATATTTCGGGGGTGGATGTTAATTGAAGCGATGCACTATCATAGGTAAAACAAATGTAGGAAAAACATTATTTTTAATAAACTTTGCAGAATACCTTGGTTCAAAATCCTTAGATATAGAACTTATTGGCAATGAAGGTGTAAAAACCATTCAGAAGATTTATTTTAAAACTGCCATTTCACGCCTTGTGGATGAAAATCCGTACAAAACTCGTTGTATACAAGCCATTATAGTAAATATTCCAATGGGGAAGGGCAAAAAAAGAATTAGGATTATAGATACTTCCGGATTTATAGATGGCATCCATCCGAATGTGGAAATTAGAAAGGGTATTTCACAGACTTTATCACTGATAAGAGAATCAGATGTAATTCTTCACATTATTGATGCCAGTGCTGCTGAACATAAAGACTTACCGACATCCATGGGCCAAGTGGATTACCAGATTGCCCAATTTGCTCAGCTGAAAAGGGGATATGCTATATTGGCAAACAAAATGGATCTTCCCGGGGCAGAACAAGGTTTTACAAAAATAAAACAAGAATTTTCGGGCAATGTTATCTTTCCTGTTTCAGCTCTTTTCAAAAGAGGTTTTAAAGAGGTGAAAATATTTGTGGTTAATAATATCTAATGCATATATAATAAAGAAAATATTAAGTGTATTTTTTACAGGCATGGTAATAAAGATAATGGACGATTATTTAGACCAGGACATAGACTTTCTTCAAAAGGACCAAAATTTATTTACCGTCATTGAATATGGTGGGTTGCCTTATGCACTGATATTATTGTCATTGGCGTTTGTATTTGATCCGGTTACGTCATTAAGTCTTTTTTTAGGAAGTTTTGCTTTGGGAATGGCAGGGGATTTGACAGTAAAAATGCCTTCAGGATTATATGGATATCAAGAAAGTATTATAGTGACTGCACTGGGTTTATTATTTTTAAAAATAAATATGGCATCTTCGATATTTATAATGATTTCCATTCAATTATGGGATGATTACAAAGACAGCGATAAAGATATGATAAACAGTAAAAATTGGGCTTTTTTGCTGGGGAAAGTAGAATGTGTGTTACTGACAGTTATTTTTTTTCTTTTAACTTTTTACTTAGATTACGTTAAGGCAATTTCGTCAATAATATCAATGAAAGTTATTGAATACATAATAAAATTATTGTTAACTAAACACAAAAAGGCCCACGAATTTTTGAATTCGGAAGGGAAGATATCGAATGCATAGTATAATGATACTGTTGATAATAGCAGTAATAACGATTTTTTTGTTGGGATATGCTTTAGGTAGGAGGGCAGGAAAGAAGGAGGGCGTAACTGAAGGAATGAGTCTTGTGCCTCTTGAGTGGAGAAAAGAGATGTTTGAAACATCCATATGCCCATTATGCACACAAGAGTTGAACATAAGGACAAACTATGATAATATACATAATCGAGAATTATAGTTGAAAAGAGGGCAATAAATGGAAGAAGAATTATATAATAATATTGATAAAATTGCCATGGAATATTACAGTATTAACCCAAAAATTATAAAAATATCCAAGATAGTAACAGAAGAGATACAACCTATTATACGAGATATAGAAAACATAGTTGAGTTTAACCAACTGAAAGTTTTGGAGGCAATGAAACGGTCCTTTTTAAGTGATTACCACCTTTCTGACTCTACGGGATACGGATATAATGATACAGGAAGAGAAACAATCGATGAAATATATAAAACTATTTTTAGAGCTGAGGATGCACTTGTAAGACCTCAAATCATATCAGGAACTCATGCTATAACTTTATGCCTTTTAGGTGTGTTAAGACCCGGTGATGAACTTTTAAGCGCAACCGGGACTCCTTATGATACATTAAAAGATGTAATTCATGGAGACAACTGTGGATCATTAAAAGATTTTAACATAAAATATCGAGAAGCAGATTTAATCGATGGCAAACCTAACTACAAGGCAATTAAGGAGAATATTAACAATAATACAAAAATGATATTTATTCAACGTTCAAGAGGATATAGTCTAAGACCGTCACTAAGTACTGTAGAGATAAAGCAGCTAATTGAATACATTAAAAGTTTAAAACATGATGTAATATGTTTTGTAGACAACTGTTACGGAGAATTTGTGGATACTAATGAGCCCATTGAGGTTGGTGCTGATTTATGTGCAGGTTCTCTTATTAAAAACCCTGGAGGAGGGATAGCACCTACTGGGGGATATGTAGTTGGTAAAAGCGAACTAGTAAAACTATGTTCTGATAGACTTACTGCTCCTGGTCTTGATAAAAATTGCGGCCCATCAATGTCTTCAAATCGTCTGATAGCACAAGGAACTTTTTATGCACCTCTGATAGTTGGTGAAGCATTAAAAGGTGCTATCTTTACCTCACGAATAATGGAGAAAATGGGATTTGAAGTTAATCCTAAGTATAATGAAAAGCGTAATGATATTGTAACCGCTGTTATGTTGGGGAATAAAGATGCCTTGATTAATTTTTGCAAAGGAATACAAAAAGTTGGTCCGGTAGATTCTCATGTCCTTCCTGAACCATGGGCTATGCCCGGATATGACCATAAGGTAATAATGGCAGGCGGTAGTTTCATACAGGGCTCTTCTATAGAACTAAGTGCTGATGCACCATTGAGGGAGCCTTATGCAGTATATATCCAAGGGGGCTTAAATTTATCACATGTAAAGCTGGGGATAATGAGCGGCCTTCAAGCAATGATAGATAGTAAGTAAGTAAGTAGTTTCTCCAAATATAAATTCAAGTGGTATAAAACTCCCGGTGAGCTGCTATACTCTACCGAGTGTAATAATGAACAAACTATAATAAAAAGGTGACAGAACTCTTTGAACTGTCACCTTTTTATTATAGTTTCCTGTATAAGCCTACAACCTTTCCGAGAATTATCAAATCTTTGACTGTTATTGGCTCCATAAAAGGATTCTCCGGTTGAAGACGATAACGACCGGACTCTTTATAAAATCTTTTTATGGTTGCTTCATCTTCTATGAGTGCAACTACTATATCACCGTTTTCTGCAGTGTTAGTAGATTGTACCAAGACATAATCGCCGCTAAAAATACCTGCGTTAATCATACTGTCGCCTTTTACAGACAACATAAATATGTTAGCGTCAGGCAAAAGTTCTTTTGGCATGGGAAATATATTTTCGATGTTTTCCTGGGCTAAAATTGGTTGCCCGGCGGTAACTTTTCCTACAAGAGGGACTTCTACTAAGTTTCTGTTAAGAACACCTATATTCATAATTTCTATTGCCCTTGGCTTTTGCGGGTCACGTCTTAGGTATCCCTTTTTTTCTAATTGAACTAGGTAGCCATGAACTGTTGCAGTGGACTTTAAATTCGTAGCTGCACAGATTTCTCTTACTGACGGGGGATAACCCTTAATTCTGAAATAATCATGTATATAATCCAGTATTTGTCTTTGCCTATAAGTTAAGTCTTCATACATAATAAACATATCACCCCGAAATATTTTATTTAATTATATCACAAAAGCACAATATTTCAAACACATGTTTGTCAAGAGAGTGATTTATAAAGTAGGAATTAAAACAATATACATATATAATCCAGTTTAAGTATGTACAGCAACATTTTAATAAACTGTACGCAAATAGCTATAATTAATTAATAACATATAACGAGAATTATTAAATCTTTGACTATTATTGGCTCCATAAAAAGATTCTCCGGTTGAAGACGATAACGAAATATAAAAAAACAATCAATCAACGTCCGATAATATATCTTATGTAAACCAACGTATTTTACAAAATAATTTTAACAAATAATATTAATAAGTTTGTTACATGTAATTATTATGACTAAAGACACCTTAAATACCAGTGAGGATGCAATCCTTTTCGCTATTCATCGTTTACAGGCCTAAATACGGCGCTTTAAGACGTTTTACCTGTAAATATACTACAATTTACTTGTTCTGTTTAAAAATACCTTGTGACTAAATTGCGGAAGCACTTTTAAAAAAATAGTTTAAAATATTTAGTTCGCAATACTTTGAAAAAAACTTTGTACTTTCTGTGTTTCTTAGTTCATTAAAAAAAGATCCACTACGGGATCTTTAGATTTCAAGTTGTTGTTTGAAAAAAATGGCAGGGGAGACAGGACTTGAACCCGCAACCAACGGTTTTGGAGACCGCTACTCTACCAATTGAGCTACTCCCCTACGCTTTTTATATTATACAATACTTTATTTACTATGTCAAAGATTTTTAGTCGTCTTACAATATGGGTCTTAACTCAGTGCAATTAGCAATACACTTTTTTATAAATATTTACAACATTCCCAAAAGCCCTTGTTTTTCATAAAAAAATATGGTATGTTAATATTCAATAAGTTAAAAGGAGGAAATCATAAGAAAAGGATAGCTACAAGGATCAACTAATAGAGCATTCCATTACGAAGGAGGATGATTCATATTGAGTCAACAACATGAAGTTCAGGAGACACGTGAAGGTTTTGCAAGTAAAATTGGTTTTATTTTCGCTGCAGCCGGCTCTGCCATAGGTCTCGGTAATATATGGCGATTTCCCTGGCTGGTAGGAGCCTATGGCGGTGCTGTTTTTCTGGTCATATATTTAGCTATTATTATACTTGTAGGCATTACAATGTTTATGGGTGAAGTTACCCTTGGCCGATACGCTCAAAGATCCAATGTAGGTGCATTTAAAAAGATTAACAAGTCATTTACTTGGATTGGAGGAATAGGTCTAATTGCTGGTTTTATGATCTTATCGTTTTATAGTGTTGTAGGCGGTTGGGTTATATATTATTTTTTGCGTTCGTTAATTGGATTTGGTATGACTGATCCCGCTCTAACCGAACAGCTTTTCAGTAGTTTTATATCTAACCCCATATCACCGTTGATATTTCATACTCTCTTTATGGCTTTAACTATATGGATATGTTATAACGGTGTCAAAGACGGAATTGAAAAGTACTCCAATATCATGATGCCTGCTCTACTTGCAATTGTAATCATTTTAGCCATTCGTGCCTTGATGCTACCTGGAGCTGCTGAAGGATTGAAATTTTACCTCGTACCTGACTTATCAAAGCTTACTGCACAGACAGCATTAGCCGCTCTCGGCCAAGTGTTCTTCTCTCTAAGTTTAGGTATGGGTTCTATTCTAACCTATGGTAGTTATTTAGGTAAAAAGGAGAGCATACCTCAAGTGTCTTTAATAGTACCCCTGATGGATACGATAATCGCTTTTTTTGCAGGGCTTATCATCTTTCCCGCCGTTTTTTCCTATGGTTTTGAACCATCTTCCGGACCGGGCTTAACTTTTGTTACTTTACCTGCGGTATTTAGCGAGATGCCATTGGGGCAACTTTTTGGCGGTGCGTTCTTTTTCTTGCTGTTTCTTGCCGCTTTAACTTCTGCTATCTCCCTTCTTGAACCTATTATAGCCTATATGATTGAAGAACATAATTGGAATCGGAAGAAAGCATCACTTACCATTGGTGGAGTTATTTTTATCGTCGGTGTATTCGCTTCGTTATCCATGGGTCCCCTAAGTGGATTTAAAATTGCACATTTGGTATTTTTTGACCAACTGGATTGGGTATCCAATAACCTTCTTTTACCTCTTGGAGGAATGTTAACAGCTTTGTTTATTTCCTGGTTATGGGGCACACAAAATGCTTTAAATGAAGTAACTAACGATGGTTTGTTAAAATTTGAATTAGGCAACTTTTGGGCTAATGTAATGTTAAAGTATATTGCTCCTGCCTTGGTGTTTATTGTATTTATAACTGGGTTAGGTATCTTTTGATATATAGACAAAACAGCACCTTTTTTATAGGTGCTGTTTTGTTAAATTCTATATTTTAACAAAGCATCTTTCCATATTATTTTAATGTTTTAACGAATTCTTCGATTCGATCCAAGCCCTTGCTGATATTTTCCATAGAAGTGGCATATGATAATCTGACATAATCATCAGAACCAAATGCTATGCCTGGAACTACGGCAACTTTATGCCGTTCAAGAAGAATTTCAGCAAAATCAGAGGAGCTCTTAATTGTTCTCCCGTTACATTGCTTATTGAAAGTTCCCGATATGTTCATGAATACATAAAAAGCACCCATGGGTAAGCGACAGGATAGATGTTCTATGTTATTTATTCTTTCTACCATATACTTACGACGATTTGAAAATTCATTAACCATTATTCCTATAGTTTCATCCTTAGCTAAATTGGTAAGTGCTTCCACACTAGCCCTTTGAGCTATTGAGTTTGGATTTGATGTAGAATGGCTTTGAAAATTTTCCATAGCCTCTATTAGCTGTTGTGGTCCTGCTGCAAAACCAATCCTCCACCCTGTCATTGCGAAGGTTTTTGATAGCCCGTTTATCAGCAAAGATCTCTCAATCATATTTTTATATGAGACTATACTTACATGCTCTGTGCGGTCATAAATTAATTTATCATATATTTCGTCAGAAATAACAAAAATATTATGTTCAACAGCCAATTGGGCGATTTTCTCCAACTCCTGTTTTGAATATACACTGCCACAGGGGTTGTTAGGGCTGTTAATAATAAGTATTTTGGTTTTGTTGTCAATATATTTTTTTAAGTTGTCGGCTTTTAACATAAAGCCATCATTCTCAGCTGTGGGTACAAAAACCGGGGTTCCACCGCAAAGCTTAACCATTTCAGGGTAGCTCACCCAATAGGGGCTTGGAATTAAAACCTTGTCACCGGGATCTATGAGACAGGATAATGCATTAAACAGACATTGCTTCGCACCGTTGGATGTCGTTATTTGATTTGGCATGTATGAAATATCGATTGCAGCTTTAATGTAACTTACTATAGCAGTTTTAAGTTCTTTTGTCCCCCCTACCGGAGTGTATTTTGTAAAGCCTTGATTAATGGCGGATTTGGCTGCTGATTTAATATATTCCGGCGTGTCAAAATCCGGTTCACCGGCTCCGAAACCTATTATATCATGACCTTCTTTTTTCATGCGCTTTGCTTTAGCATCTACGGCAAGGGTTGGAGATGGGCTAATGCCTCGAGCTTTTTGGGAAATGAACAATGTTTAACCTCCTCTGCAGTTGAAAACAACAAATGATATTTTTTAATAATTCTTTAAAAAATTATTTTTTCCTTCATACTCCACAAAAAAATAATGAAAATTATGGGGAAACCCCATAATTTTTACTTTTAATTATATATATATCTTATGATTTTTGCAAGTATTTGTTCTCGTACTTTGTCAGTAGCTCCAAAGTTCATGTTTGATGCATAAATCTCCTCAAGTAGATTACGTGTGTCCTTTATTTTTTTTAATGTAATTATAGCTTTTTCAAACAATTCCCATGCTAAAGAAATGTTATACTTGATATCTTCCTCATAATCCTTCAGTTTAGAGCAATCTAAAACAAAATCCATATCTACCAATTCATCATCTTCGCTTATATTTGATAATGTATGAGGTTTAATAGAAGTGACAAACCCGATATCCAGTTCCCTAATTATTAAATGTTCAATTTTTTCCTTATTCATAGGGCAATGAAATACATCTACATTGAGACCTTTGTTTACAGCTTCATCAAAAACCCTATTTAACAAAGCTGACTTGCCCGTACCCGGCTTTCCGGATATAATGAAACGTCGATGAATTTTATCAAATAAGTCGCCTAAAAAGTGTATGGAGCCTTCTGGAGTAATTCCGCTGGCGAACATATGCCTTTGAATGGGTGTTTTATTTTTTCTTTTTATGTCTTTGAAAACATTGTCTATTATTTCTTCAGTTTTTGATTCGCTTAGCCCCCTGATTACTGCATTACTATACAGATCTTCAAGATCGTCAAAAATTATTTTAGATGCTTTTAAATATTTATACACTCTTTTGTAAAGACACTTTACCCTTTCTTGTAGAGCAAAAATATGGTCTTTATGTTTTTGAAGACCATATTCATCCCAGTATTCTCCGAAATTTACTATTTCATCAACGCAACCGGGAAATTTAGGGTCAATCACATG
>DUNY01000063.1 GCA_012839145.1 Thermoanaerobacterales bacterium | reverse complement strand
TCCTCTGCCGAAGATGGCAGCAGGTGCATCTAAGGTAAGGTTTTTCACAGCTACACCATTATCCAGATTTATATCGGCACTGCTATTGACCTGCAGGTTATTAATAGTGGTGCCTTCCAAGACTTCTACCTTTGCATTGGCTTCTACGCTGACGTTTTTAAAGTCTCCGTCAAGGACAACATCTTCTCCAGGCTTGAGTACAGTGACAACTGCGATTCCGGTACCTTCTATATTAGCACCGGATTCCAGCCTTAGCTTATCTACTCTCGTATTACCGGAAGCAACTATTCTCACCTTACCGCCAATTTTAATAACTATTATTTCCTCACATGTAAAGTTGACAAGATGGATGCTGTCTTTTCCGCCGCCACGGATAATGGTGGTTCCCTTAACGGTGACATTTTCTAAAGTAACATCCCCTTCTCTGATTCCTTCATTTAGATATAAGTTGCCGTCTATAACCATATTTCGCAGGGTTACTTCTGCTACATTTACTGCTAAATTCCCCGAGATTGTTTCAAAACCATCTTTTGGGCCATATATTCCCGCTGCATCATATGAAAGCTCAGGGGCTCCAAGAACTCTATCCAGCATTGTGATAGTTTCGGCTCTGGTGATGTGTTTTTCTGCTTTAAGGCTTCCATCAGGATATCCACTCATATAACCTTTGGCTACTAATGCACCGATATACGGCCTACTCCAAATTTGAATTCTATCCATATCGGTAAATTTAGTGACAGCGTCTTGGGGTTCAAGATTTAGAGCTTTGCAAAGTGCCACTGCAGCTTCCTGGCGGCTTATTTCCCGATTTGGCTTTACGGTACCGTCTTGATAACCAGAAATGTATCCTGCTTTTACCGCTTTAGCCACCTCTTCATAAAACCAATCCCCCACCATAGCATCGGAAAACCCCATGGAGGCTCTTTCGTTGAAGTTAAAGGCTTTATTCACTATAGTCATAAACTCTGCCCTAGTTATGCTCTTATCCGGTTTAAAGGTTCCGTCCATATATCCACTGACAAAACCTTTTTCCATCCATAGAGTTATTTTTTCCTTTGCCCAGTGGTCACTTATATCAGTTAATACAGAAGCAGCTTTGGTAGTTCTAACCACCGGTGGAAGGGTAACCCCTATAAGCAAAGCAAAAACTACAATTAAACTGGCTAAATATTTAACTCTTTTTCTTGCCATTAATTTGCCCCCCGTAATTTGTTATTTGTAAAATATGTACATTCCTGCCTTGATATTGTTTTATTGCTGATCTGAGTTTTTGGCTATTGATCACCCTCCTCTTTTATATTTTATCATTTTTATTATTTTTCCCATTCTTCTGATATTTTTTCCCGTTTATAATAGCTCTTAGAAATATAAATAAAGGCGGTATCTCATTGAAAAACTGAGACAAACCGCGGAACGATGGCACCATTTTCCACCTACAACCCAGATTCCCATGACAAAAGGTTAATTTTTTTATTTTGACTGATGATAAACTTTTTCATTACAGTTTTATTTTATTCGTGATTTAAACAAGTATTCCTTCTTATATGAGAAATATTTTATCTGTATTATTTGATAATTATAGCTTCAATTAGACAATCTTTATGGTGTAAAATCGCATATGTTGGATATTAATAGAAATA
>DUNY01000175.1 GCA_012839145.1 Thermoanaerobacterales bacterium | reverse complement strand
TCAGGCTGTAGAAAAAACCTTGAAATATTTTGGGATGGAAGATTCAAACGCTTATATCTCTATAAAATCCAATATCCCTTATGCTGTGGGACTTTCTTCCAGTACGGCAGACATTACGGCTGCTTGCCTTGCCACCGCTAAAGCTTTGGGTAAAGACATATCCAATGATGTCATAGCTGATATAGCTCTTTCCATTGAGCCCAGTGACGGTATAATGTACCCAGGTGTCATGCTTTTTGACCACATCCACGGAATATGGCGAGAAAGTTTAGGTCAGATGCCGGAAATGGATGTGTACATTATTGATACGGGAGAGCAGGTGGATACTAAGCAATTTAATAATATGAAGGATTTAAAACAAAAAAACAGACAAAAGGAGCCGGAAGTAAGGCAGGCCCTAGACATGACCTTACAGGCCTTTGGGAAAAGCGACGTAAAACTTTTAGGTGATGCCATGAAAAAAAGTGCTGCTGCCCACCAGTCTATATTATTTAAACCCCATTTATCGGATGTTATTGAATTAGGCAATCAGTACAGTGCTGTTGGAGTAAATGTGGCACACAGTGGATCGGTTGTTGGCATCTTTTTTAAAAAAAGGCATATTGTATCCCAGAGTTTTTGGAATAAGATAAGAGATATAATGCTTAAGTATGATTTGAAATATCACATCATTAAAACTCATACGGACAATAACGGACCCAGAATTGTCCAAAATTACCCCAGTACAAAACAGGTTTTATAGAAACGAAAATATATTCCCTTAAATAGCTTTTAGTTTTTTCAGCAAACCTAAACCTCAAACATAAGCTTATCAATCATTAGCCTTGTGACTGTGACAACTTCTATATTACTGTATTTTGTTTGACTAAGACAGACATGAAAACAGTATAGTTATAGGATAATCTTGCATTTAGGAGAGAATAAAATGCAGAGAAAAAATCACCTTCACGGTGGAAATATTTATAAAGCGGCAAAGGAACTGAATATACCCTATGACCGCATCTTGGATTTTAGCGCTAACATTAATCCATTGGGATTTCCTCCGATAGTGGAAGATATTATTATTAATCGTATTAAGGATATTGTCCACTACCCGGATGTTCAACAGATGGAGTTAAAAGAAGCGGCAGCTGATTACTACGGCACAGATTCGGAAAATCTAATGCCCGGCAACGGCTCTGTAGAACTTATAAATATAATTCTTGAAGCACTGAGACCTAATAAAACCATAATTCCTTCTCCCACTTTCTCGGAATATGCCATTTCATGCAAGAGCCGGGATATTGAAACGATATTTGTAAATCTTAAAGTGAATGATTTCAGGTTTGATGCAAAATTATTTGATAATCTCAAAGACGGGATAACCCCTAATTCACTGCTAATTATATGCAATCCTAATAATCCTACAGGGAAGCTTATACCAAAACGGGATTTAGCGGCAATCCTGAAAGAATTACAAAACAAAAAGTCATACCTTATGCTGGATGAGGCATTTATGGACTTTGTTGATGTGGACGAGAGCATGGTAAGATTTATTAAAGAATATAACAACCTTATCATTTTAAAATCTGTCACCAAATTCTTTGCACTGCCCGGCCTGCGACTGGGCTTTGTTTTGGCATGCCCTGAATTAATAAAAAAGTTTCATACATTAAAAGACCCGTGGAATATCAACACTTTTGCAGGGTTTGTTGGAACTGAGGTAATGAGGGACAAAAAGTACATAGATGAGACTCGTAAATACATTTCCCAGGAAAAGGTTAGACTTTGGGAAAACCTAAAAAGCGTACCGGGCCTTGAGCCTTTATATCCGGAAGCAAACTTTGTTTTTATTAAAATAGAGGGAAAAGTTAAAGTATCCACATTGGTTGAAAGTCTTAAGAAAAAGGGGATTTTAATTCGGGATTGTTCAAACTACATGTTTTTGGATAACAGCTTTTTCCGAGTGGCGGTAAAAAGCAGAGAAGATAATGATATCCTCATATCAGCATTGAAAGAGGTAATTAATAAGGAAGTTAAGAAGGGTAGTTTATGAGCATGGGCATAATTATTTTATCGGCATTTTTGCTGGATATTATCCTAGGAGACCCGGTAAGACCAACTCATCCCATAGTCCTTA
>DUNY01000369.1 GCA_012839145.1 Thermoanaerobacterales bacterium | reverse complement strand
GTGGTCTTGCCGGATGAGGAAGGACCGGCTATAAGGATTATTCTTAAATTTTCGCTGTCCTTTGAAATAGTATCTGCAATTTGAGCAATCTTTTTTTCGTGAAGAGCTTCCGCTATCCGTATTACTTCACCGCTTTTGCCAGATGTTATATGGTCATTTAACGCCCCAACGTCTGGAACTCCCAAAATATGTGCCCACCTATCCGACTCCCTAAAAATACTTGAGAGTTTCGGTTGTTCGTGATACTTGGCCACAGTGGTGGGATTTGACTTATTAGGATGTTGGAGTATAATTCCAGGCAAATAAAATTTTAACCTGAACCATTTTAAACAGCCTGTTGATGGCACCATGTACCCATAGAAGTAATCCTTCATACCGCCCATTTCATATACATTTAAAAACTGGCTTTTTCTATATTTTAAAACTCTTACTTTATCTTCCATTCCGGCTTTTTTAAACATTGTCAAAGCCTCATCAATGGGCATTTTATATTTTTTAATGGATATATCTTCTTCAACTAACTTTCGCATCCAATTTTCTATACATTCCACATCTTCTTCACTTATGGGATCTTCCCGTATTATCTCACAGTAAAGGCCGTCCCCCAGCGAATGTTCAACATAAACACGACAATCAGGAAACACATCATAGCTAGCCTTGACAAATAAAAATACAAGTGACCTAAGATATATTTTCATGCCCACTTCTGTTGACATATCCATAAATTCCACTGCACAATCCCGCTCCAGTGAATATGTCAGTTCCCTTAGTTTTCCGTCTACAATGGCTGCCACAATGGGAGAAGAGAACATATGCTCATGTTTTTTGGCTAATTCCAGCAGTTTTGTTGGACTATCAATGGTTGTTTCACCAATACCTTTAATATTTACATTCATCCACACACCTCTTTTCTACTAAGCCATTAACACCATTGTATACTTAATTGCATATATTATAGCATATCCGGAATTTGTTTGCAGAAACTACCGACTTGCGCCTCCGCCACCACTGCGCCCACCGCCAAAACCTCCTCCGCCAAATCCTCCGAAGCCTCCACCTCCAAACCCTCCTCCACCACCGAAGGGACCGAAAAAGGGTCCGTTAAAAGGGCCTCTGCGATAATATCTGCGACGAGGCTTTCTAGGTAATAAAAAAATAATGATGATAAAAATTATAATTCCAAGTAATTTTCCTAAAGATACCTTATCGTCATCTTTGACGGAGTAATCCTGTAGATTTGAAAGTTCTTCGCTTTCTATATCTAGGCCGTATTCCCTTGCAACTTCAGAGGAAGCTGCCAGAAATGTATCTTTAATACCCCGGGAATATTCCCCTTTTTCAAAGGCGGGCAAGGCAAAGTTATCCAAGATTGCTCCTGCTTTACCGTCATTTATTGCTCCTTCAAGACCATATCCCACTTCGATTCGAATACGTCCTCTTTGGGCCTTAATAAGGCTTTCCTTGTTTACCAAAATTAAAAGCCCATTGTTCTTTTGTTTATCTCCAATTCCCCAGCTTCTAAATAGCTTAAGAGCATAATCCTCAAGCTCCATTTGTGATAAATCATTGACAGTGACCACGACTATCTGAGCCTTGGTTTTGTCGTCCAAAACCTTAGCTATTTTTCGCATTTCTTGTTCATCGGAATCATCTATAAGATTGGCATAATCAAAGATATAAAGATTCACATCGGGCTTAGAGGGAGCTGATTGGGCTAAAGCAATATTTGAATTTATCAGTATTAAGCTTAATACAATCATCGACATAATTAGTAGTCTTATAAACTTTTTTCTTTTAATGGGTGTAATGTTATTTATCATTTAAACCACCGCTTTCATAATCAATTGGCGGATCTTCAACTACTGGCTGTCACTGCTAAAGTCCACGGTTGGTGCCTGTTTTGCGCCTTCTTCAGCTTGAAAATAATCTTTCTTTTCAAAACCAAACATACTGGCAATAATTACAGTTGGAAACTTCCTTATTTTTGTGTTAAAAGACTGCACGACATTATTATAATCCATACGAGATGTCGCTATTCGATTTTCGGTTCCAGCCAGTTCATCGGATAACTGCCTAAAATTGGCATCAGCTTTCAGCTCCGGATAGTTTTCCGCTATAGCAAGTAGTCTTGACAAAGCTCCTGAAAGCTGTTGATCAGCCTCAGCTTTTTCAGCTAAAGACCCTGCTCCGATAAGCTTTTCCCGTGCTCTGGTAACCTCTGTAAATATCTTTTCTTCATGTGATGCATATCCTTTTACAGTATTTACTAAATTAGGAATTAAATCCATTCGCCTTTGAAGTTGATTTTCTACTTGGCTCCATGCACTGTTAACCGCCTCATCAGATACTACCAGCCCATTGTAGCTGGAAAAAACGGTTAATCCTAAAAAAGCTACTATTACTAATAGGACTATTACTCCTTTTAATCCATTTTTCAATGAAAACCCCTCCTGATTCGTTATATATATATAATTATACACAAAAATTGTTCTCTTGTAATTTTTTTTTCAAAATGAGACAAATATACCGTGAACCTTACAATACATTTATTGTACAACAGTACTAATGTATAATGAGCCTTTATTTGCAGAATTTTGTCAATTAATTATACTGTATACAGGTATTTGTTTTTTGTTGTATTCAGTTGTTATCTGTAGGTTTTGGTTACATTGGACATATAATAAAATATGCTACATTTTAAATAAATATTATTTGGAGGGGAAAAAATGAGTAAAAAGCTTATAGCTATTTTGTTGGCTGCTCTATTGTTAACAGGGCTTGTAGCCGGTTGCGGCGGAAGTGGAGGCGATAAAGCCGAGGGAGATGCAGCGGAACCTACTAAAGAAGGGGAGAAGATTTTTGTAACCATTGCAACAGGTGGAACTGCAGGGACATATTTCCCATTAGGAGGAGCTTTTGCCGAAATCTGGTCAAACAACATTAGCGGTGTCAACTCAACAGCCCAGACCACAGGTGCATCTGTGGCCAATGTCAATCTTCTTAGGAATGGCGAAGTGGAAGTTATATTTGTCCAAAACGACATAGCTTTTTATGCCGCAAATGGTACAGAAATGTTCAGTGATACTAAGTACGAAGACATCAAAGGCCTTGCCACTCTTTATCCTGAAACTATTCAAATCATTACTCTTGAAGGCAAAAAGATAGAAACACTGGCGGACTTAAAAGGTAAAAAGGTTGCAGTCGGTGCAGCAGGCAGCGGTACTGAAGCCAACGCTCGACAGATACTTGAAGCCGCTGGAATTACCTATGATGATATAAGCGTTCAGTATCTTTCTTTTTCAGAAGCAGCAAATAACTTAAAAGACGGGAACGTCGATGCAGCTTTCGTAACCGCTGGATTCCCTACTGCAGCGGTACAGGATATTGCTGCACAGCGTAATGTAAAAATACTTGATGTTGATGATGCTTTGGCTGACAAACTCATAGAAAAATACCCGTTCTATGTAAAGACTGTCATACCTGCCGACACATATAACGGGATGACCGAAGATGTGAATGCTGTTGCCGTTATGTCCATGCTGGCAGTAAGCTCAGATCTCGATGAAGATACAGTTTACAACCTTCTTAAAACAATGTATGAAAACCCGGAAAGATTAAAAGTCGCTCATCCGTTAGGAGCTTTCATAAAGGCCGAAACTGGCCAGGATGGTATGTCTGTTGATCTACATCCCGGAGCTGAAAAGTACTTTAACGAATAAAAATAAACTCAAGGAGGATGCTGAGCATTGGGGGGTAATCTCCAATGCTCAGATTTTATGAGGCTGAAATTAGAGATTTTTATATTTCTTATTATTTTTTTCATGGCTGTATTTTTCTCTAACTATCGGATAGTTAATGAAAAAGCTGTTGTTTTAGAAAATACAAGACAAAAGACCGTTACTGTTATATATGTTCCTAACAGAAGATTTGTATTGAGCTTTATTCATTCAGTTCAGAAAACACCCGTGCATGAGTATTTCGTTATCAGCGGTGATAATAAACTGGTTTTAGACAAAACTACCTATCACTCCCTTGGAGTGGGTCTTCCTTTTTCAGAGGAGAATGGAAAATTCATAAGTAAAAACGGAGAATTCGTCCTAAATATGCATAGAGAATTTGAATCAATACCCATAAGAGTATCACCAATTCCAAAGCATTCCATCACTATAGGAGGTAAAGAATATCCTTTACTTGATTTTGCCGATCCCGAGGACCTGCTTACAATACGGGCAAAAGATAGGTTGACAATAAAAAATATATCAAGAAAGGAGCGGGAAAATGAGTGATAAATACCAGGAAACTTCTCAAAATAATGAAGAGATATTGAGGAAGTTTGATAAAGAATCGGACTATCGGATACTCGAAGGATTTTCCGCTAAAATAGTAGCCGCTATAGCAATCGCTTTTTCTGTTTTTCATCTTTATACAGGCGCTGTAGGAGTGCTTGATGCTATGATTCAAAGATCTATCCATCTTTCCTTCGGGCTTTGTTTAATATTTTTGCTATATCCCGCCAGAAAAGAATGGCCTAGGAATAAAGTGCATCCAGTAGATATTATTTTCGCCATATTAGGTGCGGCAGCACCCATGTATATAATAGTTTTTTATCAGGAATTGGTTTTGCGAGCCGGAACTGTCACAACTATGGACTATATCGTAGGGTTGATAGCTATAATTTTAGTTATAGAAGCAGCCCGTCGTGTGGTTGGCTGGCCCATCATTACTGTGGCATCTTTATTTATCTTATACGCACTGTTTGGCCGTTACATTCCCGGTCAGTTGGCTCACCGTGGTGTAGCTCTTCCTAGTTTGGTAGGTCATCTGTTTTACACTACTGAGGGGATTTTTGGCATACCTATAGGCGTATCGTCTACATTTATATTCTTATTTATTCTTTTCGGTGCATATCTGGAAAAAACCGGAATGGGTCAATTTTTCATCGACCTGGCAAATGCTGTGGCCGGATGGGCATCCGGTGGACCGGCGAAAGTTGCCGTGATCTCCAGTGGACTAATGGGTACAGTTTCAGGCAGTTCAGTTGCTAATGTGGTAGGAACCGGAAGCTTTACAATTCCAATGATGAAAAAATTAGGCTATAGACCCGAATTTGCAGGCGCAGTAGAGGCTACCGCCTCCACCGGTGGTCAACTTATGCCTCCTATAATGGGTGCTGCAGCTTTTCTCATGTCTGAATTTACCCAAATCCCTTATGTGAAAATTATCGGCGCAGCTGTTATTCCGGCACTCCTTTATTATTTTGGTGTTTGGACCGGTGTCCATTTGGAAGCAAAGCGTCTCGGGCTTAAAGGATTAAACAGGGAAGAGCTGCCAAAAATTAAAAACATCCTATTAGAAAGAGGTCATCTGCTTTTACCCTTGGTGGCTATTATAGTCCTGTTAGTTAGAGGGTATTCACCAATGAAAGCGGCTCTTTTTGCCATTATTTCGTCAATAGCTGCCTCGTTGCTTAGAAAGGATACCAGAATAAGTTTAACCGATATTGTAAATGGCCTTGAACAAGGTGCCAGGGGGGCTCTTGGTGTTATTGCAGCCACTGCCTGTGCGGGAATAATCATAGGTGTTGTAACTCAAACGGGACTTGGTTTGAAAATGGGTTCCACATTAGTAGGGCTAGCAAAGGGAAATCTATTGCTTACACTGTTTTTTACCATGTTGACATCAATTGTCTTAGGCATGGGAGTTCCTACTACAGCTAATTATGTAATTACATCGACCATAGCGGCACCGGCACTTTTAATGATGAATGTACCAGTGCTGGCAGCTCATATGTTTGCTTTTTATTTCGGTATTATAGCAGACGTTACACCTCCGGTTGCACTTGCAGCTTTTGCCGGTGCGGGGGTAGCAAAAGCAAATCCTTTAAAAACCGGACTTGAAGCTTCAAAACTTGCAATAGCCGCTTTTCTTGTGCCATATATCTTCGTATATAATCCGGCTTTGCTTTTAATAGATGTGACGGCACTCGGAGTCGTACAGATTGTAGTAACTTCCGTAATCGGCATTATAGGTGTAGGTTCAGCCGTAGCAGGGTATTTAATCACCGATGAATCTTTTATAGAACGCATTATATTCTTTGTAGGTGGAATAATGATGGTAACACCGGGTGCAAGAACTGATCTCATCGGTGGAGGTCTGCTGTTGCTTGGGTACCTTATTCAAAAGAGCAAGCTATCAAAATCAAGGATTCAAGGTGCCAGAGACTAAATAATATTTTATATATACAAAATGCATATAAAACGAGTCGTCAGGTGAAACCTAAACGAGTTTATCTAAGCTAACGGTATTACCTGACGACTTATTGATGTAAAAACTCTTATGTTTTACATAAAAGAATGCTTCCTTCTAAGAATTTTTTTATATTTATTTTTCCGCTAACTGGACTTTTACCTCTTAGATAATCCATCTCTTTTTTTATTTCCACAAAATCAAACAGTGTCGAGGTAAACCTTAAGAACTGTTCATTGTTGTAATCTTCAATTCCCATTGAAGCTACATTGCGAAGAGCTTTATCTATGGCGCGACGTATTCTCATCTCGATAGCCTTGGTATCGGTAGATTTTTTTTCATCATAGTTTTCATAGTACTGTCTGAGATGTTGATATAAGTCCTGCAAGTTATTGATATTTTGCCAAAATGTTTCATGGTTTTCTATGATGACTCTTATATCGTCACTTCCTGCTTCACCGAGTATTCCTAAATCTGCTAAGAAAAACTCAATCTTTGTCAATCCTCTTTTCTTTTTTTCATCAAACTGGGGCACTGCATCCAGATTAATCACGGTCTTTCTTATTTTATCAACGGTCTCTTTCAGCTTAATAACTTCTTGCACTTTTGAAATGACGCTTACAGTTTCTATGGCATTTATCGGTTTATGAATAAAAAACTCTATTCCTCCCTTATAAGCCTGAGAAATCATGGCTTGATCCTCTACTTGCGAAATCATAATAAAATGTGTGTTGACTCCCCTTTGTTTTAGGCTTTTTATTACCTCCAACCCGTCTTTCCCAGGAAGTAGAAAATCCATTAGTACTATATCCGGCTCCAAGACAGATATCTTCTTCTCTGCCTCTTCCCCATCCCCACTCTCACCGATAATCTCCCCAAGGTTGTTGTTCTCAATAATTCCTGCAAGAATTCTCCTCACTGCTCTATCATCATCTACTATCATCAAACGAAAACTCATGTTTATCCTCCTGTAAGATTGTGAAATTATTCTTTAAAGGTAAATATATTTCGAATTTTGTCCCCTTGGCATGAGCTGCGACCACTGAAATTCTTCCTTTCATATCCTCTATGAGGTTTTTTACGTTAACCATGCCTAGACCGGTGGAAATTAATCCATTTTTATCGTATTTTGTTGAAAATCCCGGTTCAAAAATATAGGGAAGGTCCTTCACGTCAATACCTTTCCCGTTGTCGAAAACACTTATGACAACGGAGTCATTATCTAAAGAAACTTTTATCTTAACAATACCCCGCTCCTCTTCTATAGCATCAAGTGCATTTGAAACCAGATTGTTGAGAATAGAAAACATTGAAAAATAGTTAATTACAACTAGATCAGGTACTGTTTGAATTATTAACTCTACATCTTTTCCCAAGGTCTTTATCAGTCGTTGCGTATTGGATTTAATTATTTCCAATACAGCCGTCAGTTTCATGCCTCCCCGTTCTTCCGGCAGCAGTTCCTTAACACCTGCCAAAATTCGAAGATAGTCCTTTTTTATTTCATGAATATCCCGGGCAAGGTTTAAGGCCTTCTTCTTTAAACTTATAACTTCACTATCGGTAATACCTAAAGCCAAGGACTGATATATCTGATAACCTTCCCGCATTGCATCTTCCAGATCTTTTGATGATTTCTGTATATAAAAGAATTCAGCTTTTAGCTCGGATAACAGTTCTATAAGTTCTGCATAACGCTTTTCATGTTCTTCGCGCAATATTAGTAGTCTGTATCTCTCTATTAGCCAGTAAAGAGAAAGGGTGATTATACTGCGAATCAAACCCACGCCTAGGACGCTGTTGAACACTTCCTGAAAATAAATCAAATTCATCTCGTGCCTTACGGCAAGCTCAATAAAATTGGCGCCGATATCTGCTAAAGTCATTACCGCAATGAAGTTCACAGGCGCCTTTAAAAGTGTTTTTACCTTCCCAGCTTTTAAAAATATCCCATATGCGAGATAAAAAAAGAAAGCCGGGTAGTGAAGATTAAAAGCTACCAGAAAAGTGCTCTTTCGGACAATACAGCTCAGTAATATGCGAAAGATTACAATACCTAATCCTGAAAAAAGAATTAGAACGATCTCCGGTATATGAAAAAAATATAATACCAAGAAGGATAGGGTAATAACACCAACTGTAAACCTGAAATTAGTCCCAAAGGGGTAAAAATACAACTCACCGGTAAGGGCTGCCAGAGCAGCGGTGATT
>DUNY01000299.1 GCA_012839145.1 Thermoanaerobacterales bacterium | reverse complement strand
GGATGAGCTGCTTGCCTCATGTTATCGAAATTCCTTGCAGCTCGCAGTAGAGAATAGTATAAAAACTATTGCCTTCCCATCCATAAGCACCGGTGCATACAGATTTCCGTTAAAACGTGCCGCAAAGATTGCCATACTTGAGATATCAAAATTTCTAAAGAACAACAAAAGTATTGAAAAAGTATTGATAGTTTGCTTTGATAAAGGCACCATGAACGCTTATTCTGAAGCTTTGTCGGAGATTTAATTTTACAAAGCCAAGAGTTATTTTAAGGAGGCCTTTAAATGTCAGTTTGTAAAGAAAAGACGATTATAGGTTTTATAGGTACCGGTGTTATGGGTAAGAGCATGGCGAAAAACTTAATTAAAGCTGGTCATCGGGTAATAGTGTACAATCGCACAAAAGCAAAGGCCCAAGAATTAATTGAAATGGGTGCAGGCTGGAAGGATACTGCAGCCGAAGTTGCTGGCAAAGCCAATGTGATCATAACTATGGTAGGATACCCGAAGGATGTAAAAGAGATATATTTGGGCGAAGAGGGTATTATACAAAATGCTCGACCGGGTTCTTACCTGATTGATATGACAACATCCAGTCCGAAACTAGCCAAAGAAATTTACGAAATAGCCAAGACTAAGGGTTTATATGCACTTGATGCACCGGTTTCCGGCGGTGATGTAGGAGCCCGGGAAGCTAGGCTTTCCATAATGGTGGGTGGTGAACCTGAAGTTTTTGAAAAAGTTTTACCTATCTTTGAAATAATGGGTAAAAACATCCTGTTACAGGGCGATGCCGGTGCTGGGCAATACACTAAGATGTGCAATCAAATTGCCATTGCCCCCAATATGATGGGTGTTTGTGAAGCCATAGCATATGCCAAAAAGGCAGGGCTTGACCCGAAATCGGTGTTAAAAAGCATAGAATCAGGAGCAGCGGGCAGTTGGTCGCTCAGTAATTATGTTCCGAGAATGCTGATGGGAGATTTTGAGCCTGGTTTTTACATAAAGCATTTTATTAAAGATATGAGGATTGCCATGGAATCAGCCAAGGAGATGGGACTTAAAACACCAGGACTGGAATTGGCACTTTCCATATATGAAGAATTGGCCGATCAAGGTGAAGAAAATTGCGGTACTCAAGCCTTATTCAAATACTATATGTGATTCTATAATGAATGTAGTCAATGTTACTAGGGATGAAACAGTAGCAGTCATTTATATAGTATTGACTACAAAGTAAGAAGACTATACACAAAGAAGATTTAGCCCAACTTTCGTAAATATAGATTGTTGGGCTTTTTGTATATGCTATTGCGTAGTTTCATCAAAATGCTGTGAAGTATATTGATTTATGGATTGATATTTGTCGAGGTTGGTGCTTTTAGAGAAATTGGCTACCTGGTCCCGAATAACAGTGATATGCTTTTCTTCTGCTTTAGCCAAATCAGCAAAAAGAGCCGCTGAGTCAGTATCCTGACTGTCTTGGGCTTCCCGCATGTACCTGATATATTGAATCAAGGCTTGTTCTTTTTGACGCATTACATCTTCAAGAAGTTTTAAAGTTTGCATACGAAAACCTCCTAAATTTTGCTGTTTTGCCCAATCATATTGAGCTAAAAAATGGTATTAAGGCTCGATCTATATAATTAGTATGAATAAGATAGAAAGTAATTATTCTGTGGGGTGCTTGAAGCTTTCAATTAAAACGTCCTTATCGGTTTTGCCACCGTTGTTGTACTGTGTTAGATAAAATATAGCAGTGGCCTAGTTAAGTGAGGAAATAATTGAAACGTATGCATTTTGCAGCTTTTTTATGGTTATTTTTTCAAAAATAATACAATACTATACAATACTATAGCAATGGATGTGTATCTTGAAAGATATTTGTCAAACAAGGACACAATAATCATATATAAAACAAAAACATTGGAGGCTATATATGAAGATGTATGGAGTAATAATGGCTGGCGGGGGAGGCACTCGCTTTTGGCCCTTAAGTCGTGTCACAGCCCCTAAACAATTTTTAAATATTACCGGTGAAGACAGCATGATAAATGATACAATAAAAAGGATAAAGGATATTATCCCACAGGAAAGGATAATAATTGTTACTAATAAAGCTCAAGAGAAAATGCTCAATAAAGTCATCCAGGAAGATGTTCCAAAGGAAAATGTTTTGATTGAACCTGTTGGCAGAAACACGGCTGCATGTGTCGGTTATGCAGCTATGGTTATTAAGAAACGATGTGGTGACGCAGTAATGGGCGTTTTTCCATCAGACCATTACATAAAAAACGTAGATGAGTTCAAAAGAGTGCTAAATTCCGCCAGCAGTATAGCTGAAAGCACTGAAAAGCTTATAACTATGGGCATAACACCTACTTATCCCTCAACTGGATACGGTTATATAAAATATGACAAGGAAAGACCCATAACTTCTGAAGATAAAATAGCATATGAAGTTGTAGAATTTGTGGAAAAACCTGATGTTCCCAAAGCAAAGGCATATATGGAAAGTGGGAACTATCTTTGGAATAGCGGCATGTTCGTATGGAAAACATCAGTTATTCTTAAAAATTTTAGAAGGTTTTTGCCTAGGCTTTATAGAAATATAGAAAAAATAGAGCCATCTATAGACACTCCCGATGAAAAGAATACAGTTGAAGAAATATATCCCGTTTTGCAAAGCATTTCCATTGACTATGGGGTTATGGAAAGGTCTGACGAAGTGGTTGTTATTCCAGGAGATTTTGGGTGGAATGACGTTGGATGCTGGGATTCATTAGGCAGTGTGTTCCCTCCTGATGAAAATGGTAATATCACAAAAGGAGATTTTGTAGACATAGAAACACGCAATTCCATAATTTATTCAAACGGTCGCTTGGTAGCTGCGGTAGGTTTGGAGAATATGATTGTTGTGGAAACTAGTGATGCTTTGCTGGTATGCCCAAAAGAAAAAGCCCAGGATGTAAAAAAGGTGGTGGAGCACTTGGAAAAGATTGGGAGAAAGGAGCTGCTTTGATGAAAGGTCAGAAGAGTCAAACATATGGCCTTATAGTCGTAATGGCTGTCTTCATCATGGTATGTGGAATATTTATTTATAACTATCCCGATGGGAAGGTTGCACCTGAGTTTATAAGATGGCGGCATCCGGAAGCGGCAAGCGGAACTATTGATACTAATGAAGACTTGAGTCAAGAGGAATTACCGGAGGAGGAGGTCTTGCCCAATCCAACAGCTACCATTTTGGCTGTAGGAGATATAATGATGCATGACGGCCAAATCTGGGCTGGTTATGATGAAAAAACCGATACCTTTGATTATTCGGAGTTTTTTCATGTGGTAAAAGATGAAATAACGGCAGCGGATATAGCTATGGCCGACCTTGAAACAACCTTGGGAGGTAAAGAGCAAAAATATACCGGATACCCCATGTTCAACAGTCCGGACGAGCTGGCTGATGCTCTGAAAAATGCCGGCTTTGACATAATAGTGACTTCTAACAACCACAGTTTGGATAGAGGTGCAAAAGGAGCTCTGCGAACTATACAAGTCCTTAAAGAACGAGGATTAGCTTCTTTAGGCACCTATGAATCGGAGGAAGAACGTGAACAGATACTAATAAAAGAGGCAAATGGCATAAAAATTGCTTTTTTATCTTATACATACGGCACAAACGGTATACCAATTCCTAAAGACAAGCAATATATTGTAAACCTTATTGATGAAGAGTTGATACTTTGTGACTTAAAAAAAGCACAAAGTCAGGCAGATGCTGTAGTGGTGTATCTTCACTTCGGTGAAGAATACCAGAGAACTCCCTCCAAAGCTCAGAGAAAGCTAGCCCATCTTATACTTAAAAACGGAGCCAGTTTTATTGCAGCGAGCCATCCCCATGTGATTCAACCCGGCGAATGGATGGAAGTTGAGGAACCTAACGGAGAAATAATAAAGAAATATACTTCCTACTCTATGGGAAACTTTATTTCTGCACAAAGATTTCCATATACTGAAGAAGGGTTGATGGTAAAATTCACACTGGAAAAAGATTTAAAAAAGAATAAGGTTTATCTCACAGATGTCAGAGAAATAGACACATGGGTAGATAAATTCGTCAGAGACGGTAAAATGAGGTATGTGGTTAGATACGGTAAGAAGCCTTGATATTTCTGTATATTACATAATAATATAATGCTCATTTTCACAGGTTTGCTTTATATCATTCTTACATGCTGCATGCTTACCCCAGGCCTGAAGACTGCAATACTGAATAGGACCGTAGCAAGTCTCTTCATACTTCAGATACTTACAACTTGCTATTTCCGTAAAATTAACTTTTTGTGGAATTGCCATCAAAATCATCCTTTCATCTTCTGTTTTCTCCAATATTACCATAGTATAAAATAAAAATCAAGAATATTCGGTCAATAGAGAAAATATTCTTTTTCACAAGTTCCAAGAAAATGTGTCAAAGCGTTTTTGAAAAAATCATGCTTTAATAAAAAAACTATGTCTAATTGCTTTATCTCAGAAATAGTGCTTTTAGCTTTACGAATTTGTCATATTTTTTTCTTAATAATGATAAGCTTAATAAAGAATTCTGATCATTTGGGATAGGTGAAAAGGGGGATTTCGAATGGAAGAGGACAAAAAAAGAGTAAGACGAAATAATATTTTTTTATTGCTCACCTTACTGGTGTTTGCATTGATAGTACGGTATATATACGGTCAAGGCCCTGCTGTAAGTGCTTTTCGCGCTTGGATACCTTTATCGGGGAAAGTAATTGTAATTGACCCAGGTCATGGTGGGATTGACGGAGGAGCAAGTTTTAATAATGTTTTAGAAAAAAATATGAATCTGGAAGTATCCTTAAAGCTTAAAAGAATGCTGGAACGAGATGGTGCCAATGTTATAATGACACGGGCAAAGGATGTATCCTTAGATCATTTGAACAGAAAAAATGAATATCGTCATAAAAGGGATTTGATTTCAAGGGTTGACATCATTAACAGTACGGCTCCAGATCTTTTTTTAAGCATTCATGTTAATGCTGATAGAAGTTCATCAAA
Organism: Thermoanaerobacterales bacterium; assembly: GCA_012839145.1. Lineage (GTDB taxonomy): Bacteria > Bacillota > Thermosediminibacteria > Thermosediminibacterales > Tepidanaerobacteraceae > DUNY01. Next base: position 1,287 of record DUNY01000299.1, on the reverse strand, counting down.
AACCAACGGACCCATGGTGTTTTATTTTATTAATAGCATAGAGAGTAAAAAAATAGCCCAAAGCATACAAAAAAAATTGGAAGAAGCTTATACGCAGTCAGGTCATAATGTATCACCTCGTAAGCCCGTTGGGAATATTTCTCTTTATATTTTGCGAAACACGAAAGTCCCTGGTGTAATCATAGAATTAGGTTTTATAACTAATACCAAGGATAGAGAATTATTGACAACACAAGCCTTCCAAGAACGGATATCAGCAGCAATATTACTTGCAATCAAAGAATATTTTTCATAAAAGCTTTGTAAAAAAATATTTTGTGTTATAATAAATAAGTGGTTTTGTTGTTTAAGACAATAAGTAAAACCATATAAATTTCAAACTTAGGTGAAGGATATGCAAAAAGATATAAAAACAGAGATTATTGAGTGGGTCAAAGCTATCGTATTTGCACTAATTCTTGCTCTTATAATAAGGGGTTTTATTTTCGAACCCATGATAGTTCCTACTGGTTCCATGATTCCCACCATTGAGATAAATGACAGAATTGTGGTCAATAAGTTTATATATCGATTCCAAGCTCCGGATTATAACGATATAGTGGTTTTTAAATTTCCCGATGACCCGCGCCAGACCTTTGTAAAACGTCTTATAGGCAAAGGCGGGGATATCATAGAAATTAAAGAAAATGTTCTTTACAGAAATAATGAACCAATACAGGAGCCGTACTTAAAGGAGACCATGCACAGTGATTTCGGACCCTATAGAGTTCCGGAGAATCATTATTTTATGATGGGGGATAATCGCAATAATTCTAGGGACAGCCGGTTTTGGGAGAACAAGTATGTTTCACAAAAACAAGTAGTGGGTAAAGCTACTTATCGAATATGGCCAATAAATAGGATTGGACAATTAAAATAAAACAGCGTTGACCTTGAATTTTGAGAAGCTTTGTATTATAATTATTTCACAATGACTCTCAAAATAAAAAGCTGTATACACAATGATAACTGCAAATGGTATATTCGGGGATATAGCTCAGCTGGGAGAGCGTCTGGTTCGCAATCAGAAGGTCAGGGGTTCGATCCCCCTTATCTCCACCAAAACAAGGGCGCGTAGCTCAGTGGGGGAGCGCTTGATTCACATTCAAGAGGTCGCAGGTTCGAAACCTGCCGCGCCCACCAAAGTATTGTCTTGACAATTTTTATGAAACCCATTATACTAATAAATGCTTGCTGAACAGTTTTATAATGAAACGCCAGCATATATTAAGGGGAATTAGCTCAGTT
>DUNY01000371.1 GCA_012839145.1 Thermoanaerobacterales bacterium | reverse complement strand
GGGGCAAGCGAAACGACCCTACACGAATACCTATTATCGCTCAGCAGCTGGCCCAGCTACGTAAAATATCCGTTGACGAAATAAAGAGGACCACCTATTCAAACCTCCTACACCTAGCGCCTAAGCTATTAACTTTTTTTAAATAATTAGTCATATGAGTAACTAAAACAATAAACAGTCATAATATCACATAAAATTACAAACTATTGATATTTTAATAAAAAAAAAGAAATTAGTTGACCTTCGGTCAAAGATGAAATATAATAGAAGTGATTAATCACATAGATAGAATAGGAGGAAACAAAGATTGGCAAGGGGCAAAAGACCAAGAGGCGAAGAGCTACTTGAAAAAAGGAAAAACCAGATATTAGAGGCAGCCATTCAAATCTTTTCAAAAAAAGGATTTGAAGGGTCTACCACCAAAGAAATTGCTAAAAGAGCCAAGGTCTCAGAAGGGACGATTTTTAGATATTTTAAGACGAAAAAAGAGATTCTAATCCATATGCTTAATATACTTGTGGATAAAACCTTGTTCGATTTTGTAGAACAAATTGAAAGTGGATTAAAACCCGAGGAAGCTATAAAAAACTTACTAAAACGTCATTATAAATTTATGGTCAACAATCAAGATTTAATAAAAATCTTAATATATGAGGTCCAATTCCATAAAGACTTAAAAGAAAAATTTTACCAGGATGTTTTAAATCGTGTCCTAGAGCTTACTTCAGATATAATCAGTGAAATTATGCCAGACAGCGAAGTGCCCCCCCGAACAATTGCAGAGACCATGATGGGAATTTTTTTAGGTTTAACATTGGTTCACACATTTAAAGGTAAAGAAGAATTTGAAAAGCAAGAACAAGTAATTTCCGATACAATGAAAATATTGACACATGGCATGAAAAAGACAAAATGAATCAATCAACAGCCCCACTGATGCTGAGTATGAGATCCACCATCTCATCGATTTTCTTTTCATTTTGTTCAATATTATTTATCGTATTATTATTAAAGGCTTTAGCCAAAAATCCCATATAAGACAGTGTAAGTAAAGTGGATAAAGAATCGGTATCCCGGTGCTTTCCACCTTCTTTTTTTTGTGTCTTTTTTAAACAGACACTTACAGCCCTTTCTATTGAATCATATTGCCCTCTTAAAAACTCGACAGTCATAAAAATAAACCTCCCCCGTTAACCCCGAATAATTGATTACTCACTTATATTATAGCATAATTTTAAAAAAAATAAAGTTATAATATCTCTAGAACTGATTAGTCACTTAAAAAAAAATACTCAAAATGCTTTATGCAACAAGACGACTAAAAATGACTATTGACAAAATGAGAAATAACTACTATATTATATATGTGAGCAATCACTCAATAACGAACCTCTTAAAGAGAGGTTATACTCAAATCCTCTTTTTTTAATTTTCCCCTCCCTTTTTTCATAGGGGGAGGGGATTTTTCATAGTGCTAGAAATTTAACTAGGTCGTAACATATAAAATAATACAAAAGGCATCAAAATAACGTAAAAAAAAAGCCTATAATGAACTGATTAATCACTTTTTGTATATACATCGATAAGCCTTGAAATCTGCACCATACTAAGGATACATATATTACAATATTATTACAAATCTGCATTATGTATTGACAAAAAGTGAATCCATTCATATACTGAGGATGTGAGCAATCACTCAGAAAACCCCAAATCCTTCTTAATTTAATGAAGGGAAAAAGTAAGTTACCAGGAGGTGAAGTGAGCACTCAATTAACATGTCGACAATAAGCTTTACACAATAAAAAAGGAGGAGAAAGAATGTCAAAGTTTAAACGCATGAACAAGCTGTTTGCAGTTCTGCTAGTATTCTCATTTGTAGCAGGATTATTAGGAACAGCCATGCCACAAGCTGCATATGCTGCAGAAGATGAAATTCAAGTTGATGTCAAAAAGTTAATATCAGACATTGAAGACAAAGACGCAAAAGAAGCAGTACTAAGGCTCGCCGCCTTTAAGATCATCCATGGTAAAGAAGATGGCAAATATCATCCGGAGGATATGGTTACAAGAGAAGAATTTGCCAAGATTCTTGTCACCTCTTTGAAAATGGATACTGCTGTTAAAGCAGGTCTAGGCTTTACTAACTTCAAAGACGTGGAAGCTACAAGATGGTCTGCAGGCTACATAAGTATTGCAGCCGGTCAGGGCTTAATCAAAGGATATCCCGATGGGACCTTTAAGCCTGCCAACCAAGTAAGCTATGCTGAAGCTGTAACAATGCTGGTAAGAGCCCTTGGCTACAAAGACGAGTTTCTATCCGGTCAGTGGCCAGCAAACTACCTTGCCAAGGCCGGTGAAAAAGAAATCACCAAAAAAGTCAAATTTGCAGATGCTTATGGCTTTGCAAACAGGGGCGACGTTGCCATCATGGTCAACAATACCCTCGATGCCAAGGTTGTTAAAGTAGTCGAATACACTGCCGGTGCTATTAAATATGAAGAAAGAGATGTTACACTTCTCGAAGACAAACTAAACATCGAAAAGCTTGAAGATGTAAGAGTTCTTGCCAATAAGAGAATTGACGATGGCCTTGAAGAAGATGAAGTAAGAATAAGAATTTTTGAGGGCAAGAAAAAAGATGAATATGACGATAAAGAGTATGACTTTGTAGGCGATGTAAATCCCGAACTGGTTTTAGGTGAAGAAGTAAACGTTTATCTAAACGATGATGACGAAGTCATCTACCTTGAGAAGAAGACCAGTGACAAAGCTTACTTTGACTATGTGCAAAAAGTCATTATTGATGATAAAGACAATGAGGTCAAAAAACTTGATCTCGTAGCAGCTGATGACGACTATGAGTTTGATGAAAATGCTGTAATATACTACTTAGATGGCGATAAATACAAAGAAAAACAACCTGGTAAAGATGGAATAGTTAATCTCGACAGAAAGATTTTTGAAGGTAAAGTAGGAAAGTTCGTCATTAGAAATCGCAAGATAATGTATGCTGAAGTCATGGACATGAACGAAGCCTATCCATGGCTGATAGTCTTTGAAAACAAAGACGGAATGCTCAAAGGTATTTGTGCAGATGATGACGAGTTCGAACTTGACCTTTCCAAAGACGGTAACTATGACGGCGTTATCGTTCTAGATTTAGAAGGATATCAGCTGGACGTAGACGACATCGAAAAAGGTAACCTAATATATGTCCAGAAACAGGAATACGATGGCGACGACTATGCCGTAGTAAGAGTTGTTCAGGACAACATCATAGAAGGCAAGCTTGACAGAGTTCAAGACAATAAAGTAAAAGTAGGAAAAGACGAAAGAAAGATAACTTATTGGGATAATGAGAACAATAAGCCCAAGAGAACCTTTGAAGCTTATTACAGCATCGACGATGGCGATGAAATCAAACAGTTCGATCCGGACAATAGTGAGTTCATCGATGACATGGACGATGCCGACGAAGAAG
>DUNY01000080.1 GCA_012839145.1 Thermoanaerobacterales bacterium | reverse complement strand
ATAATAATTAAAAACTTCAGGAGGTGCAAATAGGGTGAAAAGTTATCGCAAAGAATTATGGTTTGAAACCAAAAACCGGAGGGAGTTTATAAATATTACTCCTAAGGTCAAGGAGTGCCTATATGAGAGCGGTATAAGGGAAGGTTTGCTTCTATGTAATGCCATGCATATTACAGCCAGTGTGTTTATAAATGATGATGAGAGCGGCCTTCATCACGATTTTGAAGTTTTTCTTGAAAAACTAGCCCCAGAAAAGCCATACAGCCAGTATAGCCACAATGGGTATGAGGATAATGCCGATGCCCATTTAAAACGCACTATTATGGGCCGAGAAGTGGTAGTAGCAATCACCGACAGTAAACTAGACCTTGGTCCCTGGGAGCAAATATTCTACGGTGAATTTGACGGTAAAAGGCGTAAACGGGTATTGGTGAAAATTATAGGGGCGTAGGTTTTTAATCAAATAAATGGTAACTTTGTTTTTAGTACTTATTTAAAAATGCTAAAAATGTCCTAATGCACTGGACGCTTTTACTATCTGTATTATGCAACTTGACACTGGTCCTTTGTCGTAAAAAGGCTCTTATTTCATCCGAAAAATGTATTTTTATAGAAGATGGGCAGTAGCGATTATTAATGTTAACTACCCAGTTTACAATAAAAAAAACCGTCCCAGAAGCGTGGGACGGTTTTTATCACTTTATCATTTTAAAAACAATGATAACTTGAATTTAATGGAAAAGTGCAAGTTAAGCCTTTCCGTTTCAGAGGTTTTTAAGGAACCAAGACCAACAAGTGCAATATCACCTTTTAGTGCAGCGTTCTAGGCATGCATTCTTTAGCTGCTATTACATCTCTAATTACAATATCAGTTATAATTATATGGCTTACTTCATCAAACTTGGTAAGAAGGTTGCTAATCCTGGGAAGATAATAACAATAATGCATGTAACTATTAAAGTTATCCAAAAGGGAACAACACCCCGGAACACTTTCATAGGCGGTACCTTCGTAATAGAAGCGGTAACCAGACTTACAACTCCCACCGGCGGGGTCAACAGACCAATGTTAAGCATGAGAACGGTCAAAACTCCGAACCAGATTCCGTTATATCCCAATGTTGTTATGATAGGATAAGTGACGGGAGTCATAATGGCTAGAATAGCCATGCCATCCATAAAACAACCTAGAATGAAGTAAATCATGAATATTACGGCTAACACCAAATATGGGGTCACATCCATTGTTTTAACAAAATTAGTCATAACTAACGGTATACGGCTTAAAGCCAGAAATCGTCCAAACATCAAGCCGCCGATAAGAATGACGAATGTCATCGCGTTAATACGTGTAGACTGATTCATCGCCTCTACAAACCCATTCCAGCTGAGTTTGCCTTGGAGCACCGGCAGAATTATTGCCAAAAAAGCGCCTACCGCTCCTGCCTCCGTAGGTGTGAACGCCCCAACGTAAATTCCACCGATACTTATCACAAAAATGGCCGGTATAACCCATACATCCTTAATTAACTGCCATGTAATTTTTGTCTGATCTTCCCGATTGGACACCGGCGCTAGAGCCGGGTTTTTTAACACCAGCAGATATGCTGTTAACATCAATAAAATAGTAGCGACTATTCCCGGAATAATACCGGCAATCAAGCAACCTCCAATGGTTTCTTCTGTAAGTGCACCATATAGCACCAGCGTAGAGCTTGGAGGTATTAGAATACCCAGTGTTCCGCCAACGGCAGCACATCCGGCTGCAAGCCCTTCATCATAATCATATTTGCGCATTTCATCTACTGATACAGTGGCAATAGTCGTAGCAGTTGCAACAGCTGAACCACAAACCGCCGAAAATAAAGCACTGGAAGCCAGCGTGGCCATCGCCAGACCACCACGTACCCGTCCAAGGAGGGCATCAAATAATTCATACAATGCACTTCCTAATTTTGCATGGAACAGGAACATCCCCATCATTATAAAAAGTGGCATAACACTGAGTGAGTAAATTTTAGAATACGCAAAAGCGTCTCCACCAAGCTTTATAAGGGCAGCAGCAGGTGAAACAATCATGCTTGTCCCGATGAAAGATACAGCAATCATAGCTACAGCTACGGGTACCCGAATCGCTATCATTAAAAGCATTACAATAATACCCAGTATACCGATGATTTCTGGTGTCATGATTCGTTTTCCTTCCTTTCGCTGTTATGAAACTTAATCATATTTGAAAGAATCGCCAGGGCATAGCATAAAGAACCAATGGCCGCAGCTACAACAACCGGGTAATAAGGTATTTTTAAAACACCGGTTTCATAACGCCCTACCAGCATGCGACCGGCATAAACATATAACTGCCATGACATTAATAAAATGATAACAAAGGATATTAATCCTGCCACCATATATGAAACTTCTTTTGCTTTCTTGGGCATTAATTCATATGCTGTATCAATAATGACATGTTCTTCGTGGTGTTCTGTATATCCAAAGGCCAAATAAACTATCAAAACCAGGCTCAATTCCGTTACTTCTATGGTCCCGGGAAGCGGTTTGTTTAAAAAAAAGCGCCCTGTGATATCGATTATGGTGACAACAGTTAGCAAAACCATCATAGCGGCACTGATGTTGTTCATAATTCGATTGATATGATAGGAGATCTTTTCCATAGGTAATACCTCCTAGTATTCTGACTTGTTATGCACGTTTATGTTCCGACTTCAAAAGAAAAATAAAAGGTAGCGCTGTAATTCCTTTTAGGGCAACCACAGCGCTAAACACCGTAGTCTCTTAT
>DUNY01000490.1 GCA_012839145.1 Thermoanaerobacterales bacterium | reverse complement strand
AACATGGTGCAAACTGCCGTAAGCCAAGTCCAGCCATTTGCTATTAAAAGTTCTTTTAAAGCCGAAAGGCTTTCCGCTTCAATTAATGACCCCGTCGCCATGTAACTCATTACTATTATAGGGATGATGATTTCGTTGGCAGGCAATCCCAAAATAAAAGCCAGGAGTATATATCCGTCCATACCCAGAAGATAACCTATGGGATGGAGGATTTTAGCACCCCATGCGAGAACACTGATATTTCTTATATTGATATTAGCCATCAACCATATTATTAGTCCGGCCGGAGCGGCTACAATAACAGCTCGTGCCAGTACAAACAATGTTCTGTCCAAGAGGGACCTAACTAATATCCTTCCGACCTGCGGCTTTCGATATGGCGGTAATTCCAGTGTAAATGAGGATGGTAGGCCTTTTAGAATGGTCCCTGAAAGTATTCTGGATACTGCAAGAGTTATGATAACACCTATTATAATGGTGACCAGTAAAGTCAGTGCAGCCATGATTGATTGAAAGGCGCCGAAAGAGCCGGCCACAAATATGGTTGAAAGGGCTATCAATGTAGGAAATCGTCCATTACAGGGTACAAAATTGTTTGTAATTATTGCAATAAGCCTTTCTCTAGGTGAATCAATAATCCTGCAAGCTATGACCCCCGCAGCGTTACAACCGAAACTCATACACATAGTCAAGGCCTGCTTGCCATGAGCTCGCGCTTTTTTGAAAAAATTATCAAGGTTAAAAGCCACTCGGGGTAAATATCCTAAATCCTCCAGTAAAGTAAACAGCGGAAAGAATATAGCCATAGGAGGCAGCATCACCGAAACAACCCAAGCCAGAGTCCTGTAAACGCCCAAGACAAGTGCGCCATAGAGCCATTCAGGCAGCCCTAGACTAATGGATATATCCGTTAAGCAGTCTTCTATATAAAATAGCCCCTTTGCTATGAGCTCCGAGGGATAATTTGCCCCCGATATGGTGAGCCAGAAAATAAAGCCCAAAAGAGCCAGCATGATTGGGATTCCGAAAATTTTCGACGTTAGAATATCATCAATTCTTCGATCCAACTCATTGTATCTTTTATTTTTAAAATTCACTGTTTTTTTGCTTATTTCTTCTGCATTTAGAACAATTGATGAGACTATGGCATCTCTTATTTCATCTTTATCAGCATATTTCATCTTTAGAATACTCTCTGCCTCGTTTAACTTTTTATTTAATACGGCGCTGTTAAGAAGACGGGAATCCCTATTCTTGTCTATAGTGTCTAAAGTCCTACGATCTCCTTCAACTAAACGGAGTGCAACCCATCGACTGTCAAGTTCTCCTTTTAAGATAGTTTGAAGACTTTCCTCAAGCAGTTTTATTGCTTCTTCTAAAGGTTCATCATATTCAACTTTAAAGAGTGAATTTTTCGTTTGACCTGTAGTAACTTTTTTAACCATTTCCTTTAACTGATCAAGCCCCTGGCCGTCCCGAGCATTAGTGCCAACTACAGGCACACCCAAAATATTAGACAACCTTTTAATGTCAATATCAATCTCTTTTCTTCGAGCTTCATCAATTAGGTTCACACATACCACTACACGATCGGTTATCTCAAGAACCTGCAGCACCAAATTTAAATTTCTCTCCAAGCAAGTTGCATCGGTAACCACTACGCAACATTTAGGTTTT
>DUNY01000093.1 GCA_012839145.1 Thermoanaerobacterales bacterium | reverse complement strand
ACTGGACAGTCTTGGGGAGCTCTTACCACGGCAAAAGTATACTATTAATATCAGTGAGAAATAGCCTTAAGGGTTACTATAATATTTATATGGGATTGCTCAGCAATTTTGTTGTTCTCCATTAAAAGGAAACTAGGATTACTTATATTTTCTGTAGGTTAAGGAGGAATAGTTAATGAAGAATTTTCTTGGAACATTTGCAATAAGCCTTATACTGTGCTATATCTTTCTTTTTTTTGGTGGAATACTTATTTTTGAGAACTTCTGGGCAATTCTTATTTTTGTTGCATTTATTATTGCTATTCTAATCACGGCGTTTATACATCAAGAGACAAAAACTGAAGAGTTAGAAGCACGAATCAAAACACTTGAATCTAAAAGCGAACCCAAAGAGTAGGTTTTATTGTCTGTGTATATTACGAGCATAATGGAAAACGCTCCGGTTTACTATGTTTTCGGAAATCAGAGGCATGGTCATGCTCATGGAGGGCAATTTTGGTTCCCTTTTATCGGGGGGACTGGTAGCGCCGGTTCAAGGCCTGTTTCCAAAGTACAAAAGCGGTGCTTACACACAAAATCAATCAACGATGATTATAAGCAGAGGCCTCGGCCATAATATCCATAAGAATATTTAACAGGCCGGAAATCGTTGTGGTAACTTTTCAAAGTGAATAAAATGTACCCGTCCCCCATTATTCACATTATTCATGAGAATTTGTAGAAAAAAGTCTGTTTCAAACAATGTCGGGCACTTGAGAGTCTACACCGGCATTTTTTTTACCGCAGATGCTGGATAGGATACCGATAGCCAGCATGTTGGCTACAAGCTGTGAACCCCCGTAACTTATAAAGGGTAGGCTAATTCCAACGAGGGGGAGAAGGCCTAGGGTCATAAATATGTTCCACAGAAATTGAGTCGCAAAGATAGATGCGAAACTTATTGTAAGAAGTTTGCCATAAGATTCTACGGTTTTCCCAATGTGTAGGATTCTTATGATGAAAGCCACAACTCCTGCTATTAGAACAATGCCGGAAAGCCATCCAAAAGTATAAATTATATATGGGAAGATAAAATCCGTGTGTAATTCCGGTAAGACTCCGGGCTTGAAAGTGAGACCCTGACCTAGAAAACCCGCGGAATTTAAAACCTTGTTTAGCTGCTTATTCAAATAACCCGCTCCCAAAGGGTCTCTGTGCAGGTAAAGCAGAGTTGAAAATCTATTTATTCTATGAGGCCCTTGTAGTATCCAAAGGCTAAACACCATCAAACAGGCTCCGGTTATTGTTAATATATAAGCGGGTTTTGCCTTTGATGAATAAAGTAAAATCAAGAAGCTCAGCAAATAGATGATAAAAGCTGTAGCAGAAGAAGATACGAGTAAAAGAACCGCCGGAATTGCACCATATACCAAACCTAGGCGGGCATTTTTCATTTCATCCCAGTTCCATCCATCGTAAAGGCCTGAAAGTGCTATCATAAAAAGAAGAGGACTGATACCTACGATATCTATAGACAGACCTCCTATGGTCAAATAGGGCTTTCCGTTAGATAGACTTCCAAAGCTCATGGTGATTATTAAAACGAAGAGTGTTCCAAGATAAATATGTTTGGAGAAAGGTTTGATTTTCCTATAATCGGCATAATATGCCACTATTGCGATGACAAAGCCCAATAATACATATATTAAGGTTTTTACAAAAAAACCGGGATTTGCAAGCAATGAGCCTTTCTTCATTGTATAAAGGGATATTATACCTACGTTTACAAAAAACATCGTTAAAATCAAAAGCCACCAGTCAGGCTTAGGCTTATGTATACTGTTAAGTTCTTTGCCGACGAGCTGTGCATCCCCCATTTGTTCTAAGGCTTTATGTATGGCATCGTCTTTGCTTAATCCCTGAGCTAATAAGTCTTCAATAAGTCCGGTGAAATGATCTTCCAGTTCTATTTTTATTTGCCGATGGACGGCGCTATATTTGATCTCATTACACACACTTTCTATATATTCTTGAATTTGTTTTTCAGTCTCCTTCACATACATCCCTCCAATACGATTCTATTAACAGCTGAGCTAAAAATTTTCCATTCTTCAAGTTTTTTTTCCATATGCTTTTTTCCGGTAGCAGTGATACGGTAATATTTTCTTTTTCTACCCTCGTATTCTAACCAATAGGATTTAAGAAATCCATCGGCTTCTAAAGAATGAAGCAGTGGATACAAAGTCCCTTCTTTGAAATGAAAAACCCCTTCTGACTTATTTTCCGCTTCCTTAATAATCTGGTAGCCGTACATTGGCTCTCGATTCAGCAGACTGAGAATTAAAATCTCAGTGCTTCCCTTGAGCAATTCTTTATCAAACAATGAAAGCTCACCCCCAACATACATAGAATTACTATGCATCGTATAACTATGTATTGATAGTATATTAAGATAATACTTCTGTCAATGCTTTTTAGGATTGTGTGTAGTTATTCTATGATAATGTCATTTATATTTATCCCGGTAAAATTCCGTATATGGGTCAGGGGTTCAGCAATACGTGGAAAAAAGTTGCTAGATTTTATGAAAAAAATTAAAAAATCTCTTGACGAAGTTCTGATAAACATGTATAATCGTATACAATTATACAAAAGCGCAAGAGGAGGAAGTTTTATGAAAACGGGAAATCAAAAAATTTATCTGGTGGATACAACATTGAGAGATGGAGAACAGACCGCCGGTGTGGTTTTTGCCAATCGAGAAAAAATCCAGATTGCCCGGATGCTGGATGAAATAGGTGTAGATGAGATCGAAGCCGGGATTCCCGTTATGGGCGGCGATGAGAAGGAAGCCGTTACAGCTATTTGCAAGCTAGGCTTAAAGGCTAGGATTATGGCGTGGAACCGGGCTGTAATTAAAGACATACAGGAGTCTTTGCGCTGCGGTGTTGATGCAGTGGCTATCTCCATAGCAACTTCTGATATGCATATAAAAGATAAGCTTCGCTCTACTCGGGAAGAGGTCTTGGAGCGGATGGTGAAAGCGGTGGAGTATGCCAAAAAAGAAGGGGTATATGTTTCCGCTAATGCAGAAGATGCAAGCCGCAGTGATGAGGAGTTTTTACTTGAGTTCATAAGAGAGGCTAAAGAAGCGGGAGCCGATCGGGTTAGATACTGTGATACAGTGGGGGTAATGACTCCTCTGGAAATATATAATAGGATTGCTAGAATAAAAAAATCCGTGGACATAGACATTGAAATGCATACCCATGACGACTTCGGAATGGCCACGGCCAATGCTATTGCCGGTGTAAATGCAGGGGCCACTCATGTGGGAGTTACTGTTAACGGTTTGGGTGAGCGAGCCGGGAATGCGGCTTTGGAGGAAATTGTGATGTCTTTAAAATATCTGCTGAATTTTAATATGGACCAAAAGACGCAGAAACTCAGGGAACTTTGTGAATATGTAGCCCATGCATCCAATCGAGACTTGCCATCTTGGAAATCCATAGTGGGTACTGCCGTTTTTACTCACGAATCGGGAATTCATGCGGACGGAGCTTTGAAAAACCCCAGGACTTATGAGGTGTTTGATCCCGAAGACGTTGGCCTAACCAGGCATTTTGTAGTTGGTAAGCATTCGGGAACGGCCGGTATTAAGAAGAAACTGGAGGAATACAACATATCCGTCGATGAGATTTTAGCCAAAGCAATATTGGAAGGTGTTCGGAGAACATCGGTAGAGCTTAAGCGGCCTTTAAACGATATAGAACTTGTAAACCTATATTATGAATACGTCAATAAACACATGAAACATGTAATTTAGGGGGCTATACAGTTGGGATTGAATTTGACACAAAAGATTATCAGTAAGCATCTTATTTCAGGGTCTATGGAACCGGGTAAAGAGATAGAGATATCCGTAGACTCCACACTTACCCAAGACTCCACCGGAACCATGGTCTACCTGCAGCTTGAGGCCATGGATGTGGAAAAGGTAAAGACAAAACTTTCAGTAGCTTATGTGGATCATAATATGCTGCAGACCGGTTTTGAAAATGCCGATGACCATTTATATATAAAAACCGTTGCGGGCAAATATGGCATACATTTTTCCCGGCCTGGCAACGGTATCTGTCATCAGGTGCAGCTGGAGCGTTTTGCAAAACCCGGCTGGACATTGGTAGGTTCTGACAGCCATACGCCTACTGCCGGCGGTATTGGCAGTCTTGCCATCGGCGCCGGCGGGCTGGATGTGGCCATAGCCATGGCTACTGCCACATATTCCATGACTATGCCAAAAGTGTGTAATGTCATTTTGAAAGGAAAGCTAAAACATCCAGCTACGGCTAAGGATGTTATTCTCTACATCCTTGGAAAGCTTACGGTCAAAGGCGGTGTGGGAAAAGTATTTGAATACACCGGAGAGGGTGTAAAACACCTTTCAGTGCCGGAAAGGGCTACCATTACAAATATGGGTGCAGAATTGGGAGCTACCACTTCCATCTTTCCGTCGGATGATAATACCCTAGAGTATTTAAAACTTCAGGGTCGGGAAGAAGATTTTGTAGAGCTAGGTCCGGATGAAGATGCGAAATATGATGAAGTAATAACAGTTGACCTTTCGAAAATAACTCCAATGGTTGCCTGCCCCCACAGTCCTGATAATGTAAAGCCAATAAATGAACTGGAAGGTACCAAGATAACTCAGGTAGCCATTGGCAGCTGCACAAATTCTTCTTATAAAGATTTAGTGACTGTTGCCCGGATACTTAAGGGTAAAAAGGTTCATCCCGATGTGAGCCTTGTTGTTTCACCGGGTTCCAAACAGGTGTTGACCAAACTTGCCATGACCGGTGAATTAAAGGATTTAATTGCTTCCGGCGCACGGATTTTGGAAAGTGGCTGTGGCCCCTGTATAGGAATGGGGCAGGCACCGGAGTCCGATGGGGTATCCCTTCGCACTTTTAACCGGAATTTTGAGGGAAGAAGCGGTACCAAATCGGCAAAGGTTTATCTTGTAAGTCCGGAAACTGCTGCGGTATCGGCATTGTACGGCAAGATTACTGATCCATCGATTCTTGAATCGCATATCTTTGAGCCGGTGGAGGAGATTTCTTATATAAATGATAACATGGTTTTACCCCCCGAAGAAAACCTTAATAAGCAAGTTATCAAAGGGCCTAATATAAAGCCATTCCCCCTAAATACTCCACCGGCTGATAATATAAGCAAAAAAGTGGTTTTAAAAGTAGGGGATAACATAACCACTGACCACATAATGCCTTCAGGGGCAAAACTCCTTCCCTACAGGTCCAACATACCCCATCTTTCCCAGTATTGTTTTTCAGGTGTGGACCCGGATTTTTCGGAAAACTGTCGAAAAAGCGGTGGTGGGTTTATCGTAGCCGGGGAAAACTATGGCCAGGGTTCCAGTAGGGAGCATGCGGCCTTGGTCCCCCTTTATCTTGGTATAAAGGCGGTTTTTGCAAAGTCTTTTGCCCGGATCCATAAGGCAAACCTTATAAATACGGGAATTATACCTCTGGTTTTTAAAAACCCGAAGGATTCGGAAATAAACTCCTTTGATGAAATCGAAATTAAGGATCTTGTGAAACAGCTAAAACAGGGCAATGAGATCTATGCTCTGAACAAAAGCACCGGCAAAAGCATAAAACTACTTTTGGAAGTAACAGATCGGGAAAAAGAGATACTACTTTGCGGAGGATATATAAACTATATGAAGAGTGGGGGGAGGGCATGCCATGTATAACATAACCTTGATTCCCGGCGACGGTATCGGCCTGGAAATCACTGAAGCCGTAAAGACTGTAGTAGATGCTGCGGGAGTTGCGGTGCAGTGGGATTTGCAGCAGGTAGGACAGACAGCCTTGGAGGAGTGCGGCAATCCTCTTCCTCAGTCAGTGATTGACAGCATTAAAGTCAATAAAGTAGCTCTAAAGGGCCCGGTGACAACCCATGTGGCCAAAGGTTTTAAAAGCATCAGTGTAACTTTGCGGCAGACTTTTGACCTTTATGCCAACATAAGGCAGGTGAAATCCCTGCCGGGGATAACCACTTTATATAAAGATATAGATATAGTGATATTTAGAGAGAATACCGAAGACCTTTATGCCGGTATAGAAAATGTTATAAATGAGGATAGAGTTGAGGCCATAAAAGTTATAACACGGCAGGCAAGTCGGAGAATTGCGGATAAGGCCTTTGAATATGCCCGTCAAAATCGTCGAAAAAAGATCACTGCCGTCCATAAGGCCAATATCATGAAAAAATCCGACGGGCTCTTTTTAGAAGAAACCAGGAAGGCAGCTCAACAATATAAGGACATCCAATACGATGAAATGATAGTTGACAATGCCTGCATGCAGCTGGTGCAGCAGCCCCAAAACTTTGATGTTATTGTCACCGAAAATCTTTATGGTGACATCATTTCCGACTTGTGTGCCGGTTTAGTAGGCGGCCTTGGCGTCGTCCCGGGTATAAATGTGGGCGAAGATTATACGATATTTGAGGCGGTCCACGGAAGTGCACCGGATATTGCAGGTAGGAATATAGCAAATCCATTGGCCTTACTTTTATCAGCTGTGGAAATGCTAAGATTTCTTGGTGAGCATGAGGCTGCACAATCAATACAAAAGGCTGTATATGGGCTGCTAAAAGAAAAACGCTACCTTACTCCCGACCTAGGCGGCAGTGCTACGACTGCGGAAATGGCAAAGGAGTTATGCCGCCTTGTAGCGTGTAAGTAAAATGATTGATGCTCCGTACCTTTTATTATTACCAGCTAAAATGCTGTGTATAATAAAAGAGCTATGTATTGTTGCCGGTCTTGAGCCGGCTTTTCCTATTATGAGCTTAAATAAGGATCGATAATAATTGAGAAATTCTGTATAATTGGTACAGGGAGAGGGAGGGAAGGTGTTGGGTATGACTTTGGAAGATATGGATAAGACAAAAAGAGAAATTGCCAGCAGTGATGACAATAACCTAAACCCAAAAATAACGGACCTTGATATTTATATCTATCCCAACAAATAAATAATCTGATGCAAATGCAAAATGAATTTAGAAACAACGTGGAAATTTGCTTTGACAATCTTAGACAGGAACTGAAAAGTGAAATTAAAGCCTTATCGGACAAAACAGATGTAAGATTTGAAGCACAGGCAAAGAACACAGATGCAGGATTTGAAGTAATTGAAAAGAGCTTAGATGAAAGATTTGATAAAGTAGATATGAAATTCGATAAAGTAGACGCCAAATTTGAAAAGATAAATGAAAAGTTTGATGAAATGCATAAGGAAATTAAAGATATCAGAAAAGAAATGAATGGCCTACAAAGGTGGGCATTTGGTTTGTTAATAACTATAATATTAGGCTTTGTAGGAACTATATTATTTAAGTGATGGCCAATACAAAAATATATGCTTGAACATTCAGCTTATTTATCTTAAACCATTCCCAGCTTTTAGCTGGGTTTATTTTTTGACTTATTATGTCTACTTGGGCGGTTGAAAAATGGGAATTATTAGTATATAATATAATAAGGAGAAATATACGAATATAGCGGCGACTCCCGTCGCCTAAACAATTACATAGGAAACGATTTAAAGAATGCGGCATAAATACGGCCACAATATTAATATAATGATACAAGCAATGTTATTAAAGAGGAGGGAAGTATGGAGACATTGCTTTATAACTTGACCATCATTAAAAAATAAAAGAATGGAGTGATACATAGTGAGTAAACCTAAGGTTGCCATTGCTAAGTGTGCTGACCCAGAAGGTAATGCTGAGTTTATGGGAGGTAAGTTTGTTCGGAAAGACTCGGATATAGCCAAAATCAAGGAAGCTGTTGCAAAAGCAGTGGAACTTGCCATCGGATCACCGGATGCCATAATCAAACCTGGGCAGAAGGTTCTTATTAAGCCCAATCTGGCCTTCCAAGCTCCGCCTGAAAGCTTTGCGGTAGTTGACCCTCGGGTAGTGGAAGCTGTAGTTGCATATTTCAAAGAGAATTCTCAGGCTGGAGAAATTTGGGTAGGGGATAATCCATCGCTGGGGCTCCATGTGGGTCGTGCAAAACCGGCTTTTGCAGAATCCGGCATGGAAGAAGCTGCAAAAAGAGGCGGTGCGGACAAAATTATTTACTTTGACGAAACGGAAGTAGTTGAAGTTGACATCCCTGAGGCCAAGGTGTTTAAGAAAGCCGCCATATTCAAACCCGTATTGGATGCGGACGTGATTATCAACTTGCCTAAGATGAAGGTCCATCTGGCCGGTACCGTAACCTTGAGCCTTAAAAACTGGAACGGTTTAATACCAAATGTTCACCCAAGTGATCAGCAGCAAGGGGCTCATCGCATTGATTTAGGACAAAAATTTGCCGATTTATATCGGGCTGTTAAAGCGGATCTGACCATAGTCGATGCTATCATCGGCATGGAAGGACAAGGGCCTCATGCAGGCACTCCAGTTGAAATGAATATGATTATTGCCGGTGCCGATATGGTGGCCACCGATGCGGTGTCAGCCTATGTTATGGGCTTTGACCCCATGGAAATACCGGCGGTGCGCTGTGCCGGTACCGAGGGTCTCGGTGAAATCGACCTTAACAATATAGAAGTGGTGGGCGAACCTGCCGATTCGGTGAGAAAGCATTTCAAACGCCCCAATGACAATCCCCTAGGCATGTATAAAGGTTTCACCGTATATGCCCAGCAAACATGTCCCGGCTGTTATGCAAACGTCCGTGGTGCCTTGGATTCTTTTGCAAACAGCGGCATAAGCATGTCTGAATTCTTGAAAGAACGTGGTGAAGTAGTGGTTGTGGCCGGAGGTTTGCCGGATTTTGACCCCCAGTTTGCTGAGAACAAACATCTTTTTGTGGTCGGTGATTGTTGGGAATACTTCCCCACCTCAGATAATATTCGTGAGGCCACAAAACTTGCAAAAACCGTCACCTATTATCCGGGATGTGCGCCGGTTTATATCTTTTCCAAATTGAACACCGATTTACAGGAATTAGCCCAATCCTAAATGCCACTAAATGCCAAGCATTAAACCGCGGTGCCAGGCACCTAAGTTATTAAGTTATTGAATATTCTGTGTAAGGTTTAAGTTGTAAACATGAAGTCGTCGAAAGGGAGAGTCAAAACTCCCAGATCGACGACTTTTTAATTTTTCGCCTAGTACGGGATTTCTTAACTCTTTAGCCACCGATGCTTAGCAAAACAGCAACTTCGTGCACCCTGATGTTCTATTCAATGAAATGATATGTTATCATTAAAAGGAGACTTTAGTTAATACAAAATTAATTTAAAAAAACTTTCCCCAAAAGTTTTCCATGAAAGGTATTTTCCTTAAAAAAATATTGTATGGTGGTGAAGTAATTGCATAACACAAATGAAAAGCTCGTGGAAGCTCGGATAAGGGATATATTTGTCATAGCCCGAAAGAACAGGGAAAAGAAGGAATCAAACTTTCTGGATCCTCGGGAACAGCAGATAGCTGAGGGGATAGCCAGGAGTTTTCCCGGTATGGAATTTTATTTTGACGGAGGTTTTGAGGAAGCTGAGCGAAAGATAATGGTGGCTTTTCCCGAGGAGCTAGGTGATGAACCCTTACAGCAGCCTCTGGGAGCTTTAAGGATTACACCAAAAGACCCTGATGAACATCCGGGACATCGGGATTATCTTGGGTCAATCTTAGGCTTAGGCATAAACCGGGAAAAACTTGGTGATATTTTGATTGGTAAAGCCGTTACGGATGTTATAGTAAAACAGGAAATTCTGGAATATATGGGGCTTAATCTAGTAAAAGTGGGGAATACATCGGTAGATGTAGAGGAGATTTCCGTAAAAGAGCTGCTGCAGCCGGAAAGGCCGTATAAAGAAATGAAGAGCACTGTGGCGTCCCTTAGGCTTGATGCCATTGCCGGTATCGCCTTCGGCCTTTCTCGTTCCAAGATGGTTCCTTTTATAAAGGGGGAAAATGTTAGGCTTAACTTTAAAACAGTAAAAGACCCATCTACATCAGTAAAGGAAGGAGATGTAATCTCTGCAAACCGCCTTGGCCGTGCAAAAGTGGTAGAAGTGGGGGGCCAGAGTAGAAAAGGGCGCATATTTATAAAAGTGCATAGATATATATCAAGATAGCTTTTAACTTAATTAGAGGTGTATTTATTATGTATCCTTTTTTCAAAGTTATATGTCAGGGCTTTTTCAAATTAATCAGTGATCTGAAAATTTCCGGCCAAGATCATATACCTCAAAAAGGTCCATTTGTACTTGTGGCAAATCACCAGAGCCTCCTTGACCCCCTGGTACTGATTGCGTGCATTCCCCGCAAGATTACATTTCTCGCGGCATCATATATTTTTAAAATTCCCCTGGTAGGTCATATTGTCCGAGCCGGTGGAGCCCTACCGGTAAACAGCAATCAAGGAAGTATTAAAAGTGCAAAACACTGCTTGTCACGGCTTTTCAAGGGAGAGGTTATTGGACTTTTTCCCGAAGGTGGAGTCAGCCTTGACGGCAGGTTAAAACCTTTCATGCCCGGTTGGGCCTATCTTGCATTAAAGACCGGGGTACCTGCCCTACCTGTAGCGTTAACAGGCACTGGCAAGGTTTTACCGGTGGGGACATATATCCCCCGAAGAGGTAGAATCAGTGTAAATATTGGAGAACCAGTACCGGTGGAAAAGAAATCAAAAATCCGTCGACAGGACTTGGAAGAGTTAAATCAAAAAATAACGAGAACAATATCCTCCTTAATGAAAGCAATTACTTATTAAATAGGGTTTATGGTTTTTAATTTCACATGAAACAAATAGTATTTTTTCTCGTCTGTATATATGAAGGAGGTGACAAGAATGAGAAAAATGTCTATAATTTTAATTTCACTGGTGTTGATAGCCCTGTTGGCGGTGGGATGTGGGATCAATGCCCCTAAAACAAATGGAGATGAAGCTGCTGAAGAAGGCTCGGATGTTCGACATGAAGATGCTTCTGCAAACAGTACAGCTAACGGTTCTAACAACAATGAACAGCCTTTGGATGATGGTGATACATCAGTATCTCATGATGTGAGCTTTATCATTGAAGAGCCCAAGGAACATGAATCAGTGAAGTCGGGAAAAGATCTTATTGTTAAAGGAAAAACCCGGGTGCAAGAGTTTAGCATAGAAATAGAGGATGGTCACAACATTTTAGGAGAGGCCTATGTAAAGCTGCAGGAAAAACCTCAAGAATTAGTGGGATTTGAGGTTACAATTGAGCTTGAGAAACATACAAGTCCTCATGGAATGATTATATTTGTAACAGAGAGCAAAGACGGTGAAAGGCAGGAAGACCTGATTTTACCAATAAAATATGAATAATAGGGTAAAATGACCTTATATAGATAAACCTAATGAATCAGGTTAAAAAAACTAATATAAAGTAAAATTATCAATACACTTATGACAAACTCAGTGAATATGAGAGTATTTGCCGAATCAAAGCGGGCTGTCCAAAATCCGGATGGCCCTTTTGCCAATATAGGATATCAACAAACAATAATTTATAAAGGGATGAAAACATGTATCAAAGTCCGATAGTGATAGAAAGGGCATTGACGGAAAATGGGGAAATTCAATTACAAAAGAGGGGCAGTGACTATGAGATAATCTTTAATGGGACTTTTCTCATGGCAACTTATAATGGGGATTCGGAAAAACTCTTGGTGAGATGGGCTATTGAAACGGCAGATTCACCCAAAACAGTATTGATTGCCGGATTAGGTGTGGGTTTTTCCCTGGCTGAGGCGCAAAATCATAAGATGATTGAAAAAATTACAGTGGTTGAAATAGAACAAAAAATCATAGAGTGGAACAGAACGTATCTCTCGGCGTCTTCGGAAGGTGCTCTTACTCAACAGAATGTGGATGTGGTAAATACGGATTTTATCCAATGGATGAAAAAACCCCAAAAGAAATATGATGTGATATGTCTAGATATCGATAATGGACCTGATTGGGTAGTTTTAGATGATAACAATGAGCTATACAGTCACAGAGGGATTTATAATTTACTTAAACTTATGAATAAAAGAGGAGCTGTTTCCTTTTGGAGTGCCGCAGAATCCCATTTATTCGAAGAAGTTCTTAGAAAATACTTCAATGGTGTTTACGTTAAAGAAGTAAACCATAAAAGTGGAGAGCCGGATTATATATATTTAGCTCATAATCCAAAAATAACGGCATGATATAATAATAAATTGGAAACGCGGGTTATTAAAACCCGCGCATGCTTGTAACTATATTTCCATTTATTCTATTAAGTCAATGGCCTCCTGAGATACGTACCATTTGTTTATATCAAACTCATTGAATTCGCCCGTATATACTACGACTCCTGTAAGATGGATTTCTTTACCGCCGACAAGTGCAATGTTTTTGTTAACCGGGAGCTTTATTTGGGTTTTACCCTTAGTTATGACGAGAACCGGGTTTTCGGGATCTTTAGAGTCTACTGCGAGAGATGCGCCCTTGACGGTATAAGCATCATAAGCTCTGACGAACAATCTTTTGGTAGTTTCGGTTAAATCAATGTCCAACACCTCTTGCATGTATTTATTGATATCTGCATTGTCAATAACGCCATAATATCTATATCCTTTCGGGTGATACATGTATAACACCACATCATTTCCGGTATGACCGTGGCTGGTCCATCCCAGCAATGCCCGTCGGCTGATAATGGGCCCGACAACTTCGTTTATTGTTCCGGCTTTTGCCGCAGCGATAGCTTGAATTTCCTCTTCGGTAAGATCTTCAATTCCAAAAAACTCTTCCATAACTTCTACAATATTTGTTCTGTCACTATTCAGCTTCTTTTCCAGTCCTTCACCGGTGACTTTAGCTTTTGTCAGAGGGTCCAAAAAAGCTGATATATGCTGAATGTCGTAGTTTTTATCCAGGTTTCCTATACTCATCCCACCGGTAAAGTGGTCAGCAGCCACAATGACGGCAGTATTCCCATCCTGAAAAGCAAAGTCCAAGGCGGTTTTTACGGCATGGTCAAAGGCTATCACATCACTTACAATACCGACGGGATCATTGGCATGAGCGGCCCAGTCGATTTTACTTCCTTCCACCATGAGAAAAAAGCCATCGGGATCTTTAGACAGTATTTCCAGAGCACATTTGGTCATTTCTGCCAAAGTCGGTTCATGTATGGGTCTGTCAAAATCGTAGGCCAGGTCTACGGGAGCAAACATACCCCACACTTTGCTGCCTTTTATTTTAGAAAGTTCATCCCTTGTGGTTATGTAATCATAGCCTCTCTTTCTTAAAACAGCAACAAGGTTTTCCTTATCTTTGCGCTTTTCCAGGTATTCATAACCTCCGCCCAACACCACATCTATATTATTGTAGACCTGCTGCTCTATGAGCAATTCATATTCATTGCGATTGGGATAATGAGCGGAAAAGCCGGCGGGAGTGGCATGTGGAATTTGAGAAGTTGCTACAAGTCCGGTGGCCAGACCTTTCAATTTGGCAGCCTCTAATATAGTAGCTACAGGGCGCCTTTCCTCTCCGGGTTTAATAGGGTCGAGACCCGGCATATTGGCTACATCCGGAAGGGTACCGATAAATCCTGTATGAGACTTATGACCTGTGGCCATTACTGTAGCTGCCGGAGCCGAGTCGGTTATTGCTGAATCGGAAGCGTGGGTCCTGACAAGGCCGCAGGCTATTTGGTCCATAGCAAGAAGTTCTCCGCCTTTGTACCATCGGGTAAGAGTTACGTGAGAAACGCCCATTCCATCTGGAATCATCATGATGATGTTTTTAACCTGCTTTTGTTCTTCAGGTAAGTCCGGGGCACCTAGCTGTTGGGCTAAACCAATTCCAGTTACTGATAACAAAAAAACCAGGGCTAAAATCATTAAAATCAAACGTTTCTTGAGAAAACCAGTCACCTTCTTAACCCTCCTTAAGTTATTTTTAGGATTAACCTTCATTCTAAACATATGCATGTATTAAACAATTTATTAAACAAGTTATAAAATTTTAAAACAGCTTTTGCTTTGGGATGTTTTAGAAGAGAAATACTTTTAGCCAAAGAAATGCCGTGCTCTAGACGGCCGTATTTGAGTTAAATGAAATATCCAGGAAGACTAAGAAAAGGCAGCTGATATGAAAGATAAAAGCAAAATTAAGGTGTGATTTATAAAAACTGTATCCGTATGAAAACTCTACTTCCTTGTCACCCTGAAGGCTTTGCCTGAAGAATCTAAAAGCCAAGAATCTTCGCTGCTGCTCAGAATGACCGGTTCTGTTAAGAACAGTCGTATTCATAACAATGACATTTTCATCTATAGTGGTGCTGGCAACGCATAGGAATCCGAAGCAGCTTTGAAATTGCGATAACTACAGGGCGGATATCGCTGTTATAAGTTTTGGAATAACCTGTTTTTTTCGTGATACCACATAGGGCAGATAAAAGCTATCACCGGTAATTTCTATATCAAAGGCTCGGGAAAGAAGGTCCCGGTGATTGCCTACATAGATAAATTCAGAGCCTTCGTTGATTATATCTGTCAACATTAAGAGGAGAATATCATAGCCCTCCTGTACCCTTAAGTTTTCCATAAAACTTAAAAGTTTGCCCTTAAGCGGTGCAAGGTCAGTATTGTATATATTTACCTGACTTACACCGATCTTATGTCCACCAACTCTAAACTCCTTAAAGTCCATATAAAACACATCTTGCTGCGTTTTATCTTTTAATGATGTACCTGCTTCAAACATGGCTTTTGAAAATTCGTCAAGTTCGATTTCGGCGATTTTAGAGAGCTCCTTAGCTGCATCTATGTCTTCAGCGGTACATGTAGGAGATCTAAAAATAAGAGTGTCAGATAGGATGGCGGCACACATTATACCGGCTATGTGCTTTGATGGAGTAATCCCTCGTTCTTTATACAAACTGTAGATGATTGTTGAAGTACAGCCTACAGGTTTATTCATAAAAATTATAGGCAGCGTTGTTTCGATATTTCCGATTCTGTGGTGATCTATGATTTCTAATATCCGGGCTTGCTCCAAACCTTCTACAGACTGAGTTTTTTCATTATGGTCCACCAAAATGACTTTCTTTCCGTCAAAATCTAAGATGTGTCGCCGAGTGAGCATACCTACGGGTTTTCTTTTTTCTAGAACCGGAAAGTATCTGTATTTGTATTTCAACATGGCCTCTTTTACATCATCAATCAGTTCATGTGTCTCAAAGGTTATCAAGCCCCGACTTTTCATCACATAGTGAATGGGAATGCTCTGATTTATAAGCTTTACTGTATTGAAAGTATCATAAGGAACCTTAATCAAATTTACTTTATTTTTTTTGGCTAAATCAAAAATCCTGTCAGAAACATGGCAATCTCCGGTTGTCACAATGGTATTAACTTTTCTTTCAATGGCAGTCAGTTGGACATCCTCACGATTTCCAACAATCAAAAGGGTGTCTTTTGAAAGACGCTTTTCTACATCCTCCACTTTCATAGCTGCAACGGCTAAATCCCCGCTGAAGCAGCTGCCTGATAGATTTAAAGCTTTGCCGTTCAATGTTTTTATTATATTTTCTATAGGGACAACAAACTCACTGAAATTATCAGAGATTTC
Source organism: Thermoanaerobacterales bacterium (assembly GCA_012839145.1). Taxonomy (GTDB): domain Bacteria; phylum Bacillota; class Thermosediminibacteria; order Thermosediminibacterales; family Tepidanaerobacteraceae; genus DUNY01. The sequence goes on along the minus strand of DUNY01000093.1, from coordinate 4,322 downwards.
AAGGTTAGCCCGAGCCATGTCTCCCAATGTTACTATTCCCACAAAGTTGCCTTCATCATCGACGACGTTAACGGTCTTTATGTTGTTTTTCATCATAACGTCCCAGACATGAGAAATGGGGGCGTTTTTTGTAATGTTAAGGGGCTTGTCGTAGGTTATATCTGATAATTGAGTATATACATTTTCTATAAGTGTTGGTAAGGGAATCTGAAAATAATCCAACACAAACTTGGTTTCATTGTTTGGCTCTCCCAGCCTTGTGGGTAAATAACATCCTTTTGACACTTGCCTTTTATACTCTGCATAAGCTATAGCCGAGCAAATGGAATCGGTGTCGGGATTTTTGTGACCAATTATATACACAATACCCATAACAAGCCCCTTTCTTTTATTTAATCTATCACTTGGTTAATATGATAGCATCAGCTTTATAAAAAGTCTATTTAGGTAACAGGCTTAAACAAAATAATAATAGTAGAAAGCCGTAGAGTATTTATTATATAAAAAATTCTTACAATAAAGGAGGATTTTTTATCTATGTTTTGAATAATCATGTAGAGGTGGTTTTATGATTAAGAACAACATTAAAAAAAAACATGAATTTAACCGGCAGACTTTGTCTACGGTCCGACTGTGAGGTGGTTTTGGATGATTGAACAATGCTGATGAATCCACATCGTTTTTTTACTGATTTAAAAACTTCTCTTTAGTAAATGATATATACGTAAGATATTTTGTATAACAACTCCTATATGATCATATGTGTGTAAGCAGATTGCCGAAAGACGCTTTCATTGAGATTGAAGTTACAGCCTACAGGCAGAAGGCTTATATTTAAATTGAAAGTAAGAAAAGTGAGAAGGTGATATTCATGGATATAACCTTAAAGGATATCCAAGAAGCCCGCAGATGTTTAAAGAATATAGCATATAAGACCGGGTTGGTTCACAATACAACTTTCAGTGAAATGGCAGAAAACAACGTATACTTAAAGACGGAGAATCTCCAGAAAACCGGATCTTTTAAGGTGAGAGGAGCTTTTAATAAGATCGCCCATTTGTCGGAAAAAGACAAGAAAAACGGAGTTATAGCCTCATCAGCCGGAAATCACGCTCAGGGTGTTGCTATGGCTGCTACTGCTTATAAAATAAAATCCACCATAGTAATGCCCAAACACGCTCCTCTGTCAAAGATAGCTGCCACCAAAAGCTACGGGGCTGAGGTTGTGCTTCATGGTGATGTGTATGACGAAGCCTATGAAAAAGCAAGGGAAATTCAAAGTAAAACCGGTGCTGTTTTTGTCCATCCTTTCAATGACCTGAAAGTAATCGCCGGTCAAGGCACAATTGGCATTGAAATCCTTGAAGATTTGCCGGATGTTGATATTATTGCGGTCCCAATCGGTGGAGGCGGCTTGATATCCGGCATAGCCGTGGCTGCAAAAAGTATAAAACCTGACATTAAAATAATAGGAGTTCAGACCAAGAATATGCCTTCAATGATTCAATCCATTTCACATAATCACATAACTAGTGTAGATAGCATGCCTACCATAGCCGACGGAATTGCTGTCAAAACTCCGGGAGAACTTACTTTTAAAATAATAAAGCACTATGTGGATGATATTGTCACCGTTGACGAAGACGAAATAGCCAATGCCATACTATTGTTGCTGGAGCGTGCTAAGGTTATTTCCGAAGGAGCCGGAGCGGCTTCCATCGCAGCTATTCTAAATAGATTAGAGCATATCAACAATAAAAAAATAGTTGCTCTTGTCAGTGGCGGCAACATTGATGTAAATATGTTGTCGAGAATAATTGATAAGGGCCTTGCCAAGAGCGGCAGAAAAATATTTATTGATACACTCATACAGGACAGACCTGGAACTCTTGGCATTTTACTAAATCTCATGGCCGAAACCGGTGCCAATGTGCTGTCTATTATCCATAACCGCTCCACTGGAGATATACCCATTGGATACGCCAAAGTGGAGTTAGAATTGGAAACAGCCGATGAGGAACATGTAGAGAAGATTAAGCGGCTTTTGTCTTTAAAAGGTTATAGCTTTTCACTGCTGTAAGGTTTTGCATAGAAAGCTTAGGAGGCATCTGGAAGTGGAAAAGGAACAGATGAAACAGCGGATATCAAAAGCCATTGACGAAAACCGAGAGCAGATCATCGAAATAGGAGAAAAGATTTTTAAAAATCCTGAACTTGGTTTTAAGGAGAATAAAACTTCCGCTTTGGTTAAGGATGTTTTTGAGAATTTGGGTTTACCCTATGAAGAAAACCTTGCTATAACCGGATTAAGGGCTCTGGGCAGGGGGAAAAGCCATGATGTGAAAATAGCCGTTATGGGAGAGCTGGATGCAGTGGTGAGTCCTCAGCATTCATATGCTGATCCTGTTACTGGGGCTGCTCATGCCTGTGGTCACAATGCTCAGATTGCAGCTATGCTGGGTGTGGCTGTAGGGCTTTCTGTCGCTAATGTTTTTGGGGAACTGGGCGGTGATGTGATATTTATGGCAGTTCCAGCGGAGGAATTCGTGGAACTGGAATACCGTGAAAAACTCAGAGATGACGGCAAAATAAAACTTTTCGGTGGTAAACAAGAATTTATCAGAATCGGTGCTTTTGATGATATAGATATGGGCATGATGGTTCATTCCCATGCAGGTGTAGGTGAAAGAAAAGCGTTTATATCCGGCGGAAGTACCGGTTTTATAGGGAAAACCGTAAGATATATAGGCAAGGAAGCTCATTCCGGAGCCGCTCCCCATGAAGGCATAAACGCATTAAATGCGGCTATGCTTGGGCTTATAGCTATACATGTACAAAGAGAGACCTTCAGAGATGAAGACCAGGTCAAGGTGCATCCTATAATAACAAAGGGTGGAGAACTGGTAAATATTGTTCCTGCCGATGTGAGAGTGGAGACCTATGTTCGGGGGAAAACTATAGATGCCGTTGTAAATGCCAACAAAAAAGTAAACAGGGCTTTAAAAGCCGGTGCCTATGCTGTAGGAGCAAAAATTGAAATAAATGAAATTCCCGGATATTTGCCCTTGAATCAAAGCCTGGATATGAATTATTTGTTTGCAAAAAACATCCAAAAATTTATAGGGAAGGAAAATGTTATTGAAGGGGTTGACTTGACCGGGTCTACAGATGCCGGGGACATAAGCCTTATAATGCCCATGCTCCACCCTACGGTAGGCGGCTTTTTGGGCAATGCCCACAGCAAGGATTTTAAAATATCAGATCCAGAGATGGTATATATAATTCCCGCTAAAGCTATGGCTTTAACAGTAGTAGATCTTTTGTTCGATGATGGGAGATTAGCCAAAGAAATTAAATCAAAGTTTAAACCAAGTTTCAGCAAAGACAGTTATCTCAAATTTTGGGATGAGCTTATAAAGTAACAGATACAACAAAGGAGGATATAATAAATGCCGGAAGAAAAGCGGTATCTTAAGTTGCATCTCATTGTTCTTGTCCTTGTGGTGCTGGCGGAACTTATCGGAACCAAAAGTTATAAACTGGGTCCCGGGACTCTTGTGCTATTACCTATGCTATATGCACTTTTGTTGGGAATATTGACAGGCCCAAAGTTTTTAAAGATTGTAGACATGGAGGATATGAAAGCTGCAGGACCTTTAATTACGGTTTCAGTTCTACTTCTCATGGCAAAATACGGGACAAACATCGGCCCAACCTTGCCTCTTATCATTAAATCCGGTCCTGCACTCATATTACAGGAATTCGGTAATCTGGGAACTGTGCTGCTGGGCCTACCCTTCGCTCTTTTACTGGGATTGAGACGAGAAGCCATTGGTGCCACCTTTTCTATTGCCAGAGAGCCTAATATTGCTATCATTTCCGATATGTACGGTCTTGACTCTGCTGAGGGCAGAGGTGTAATGGGTGTTTATATGGCAGGAACAGTGTTTGGATCAATATTTTTCGGACTTTTTGCAGGATTTGCAGCCACGTCTCTACCGTTACATCCCTACGCACTGGCAATGGCAAGCGGGGTAGGAAGTGCCAGTATGATGAGTGCTGCCGTCGGTGCACTGACTGAAATCTTTCCAACCATAGCGGAAGAGATTACCGCCCTAGGTGCCGCCAGTAACTTGGCCTCCGGCGCCGACGGAGTTTACATGTCAATTTTCATAGCCTTACCCATTTGTGAATGGATGTACAGGCGGATAATGGGTAACCGTATGGAGGAGGCTGTAAAATAATGAAGCTTTCATTTAGAGATCCTATCGTAATCACGGTCATAGTTGCAATACTCATTCTGGTAGGGAATTTCGTGGGTT
>DUNY01000002.1 GCA_012839145.1 Thermoanaerobacterales bacterium | reverse complement strand
ATCTGAGCTTTTTGTCTTTAAATAGGTTTATTACGGCCTTTGTTACCGCACAACTCTTTCAATTCACCTCAGTCCGGCGGATCTTTCAAGCTTAGACCTACGGATTTAAATCGAAAGGCTATGAATCCGACATCCACCGTTTTACTCTATCAACACAACCCGATAAGTCGTCTCTTATCTCATACACCCAAAAACGTTGTACATCTCATCCTAATTCAATTAACCTTTTATTTCTAAGTTGATCTCTGATACACAATTCTCCATCCCAATTTCTATGATACATTTCCCCATCAACCTCAATATCTAATTTCCTAGAACCACTAAATAAAGATAAGTCGAGGAAATACTGCTCAACTTGGTATTGGGGTATTGTTTTTATTCCACTCCTATAAAGTGCCCTATATAAAAACTTTTCCCAATCTGATACCTGAACCTGAGATGATACAGAAGGGTATTCTGGCCCCATGTCTATATTGTGGTCAGATTCAATCTGACGTTCCTCTTTCACCGTACTAAAGTAGTCCACAAATTCTTCCATATATTTAATTCCACATTTTGAACAAGCATTCCTATCCCCTACTACAATAAGTGCTGCCCTAGCACGGGTTATTGCAACGTTAAAAAGGTTACCTGTTTTTGATAAGAAATTCCGAGAACCTTGCCCAAGGTTTAATGAAATTACAGGGGAAAATATCATAACATCTCTCTCATCCCCCTGGAATTTATGTACTGTATCAACTAAGAAATCTCGTGATATAAGTTGCTCCGATATTTCTTGATCTTTTTGTATTAAGTCTCTAATAAAATTGGCCTGCGCTCTAAATGGGCTAACTACCCCAACGGAACCCTTATATCCCGTTTTTATTAGCCTTCTTATTTCTTTTACTATTTCATTGGCTTCGTTTTTATTAAATGAGCTACCTGTACTGGGGGCTTCTACCTCGCCTATAATATCAATCCATCTTATAGCAGGCTCTTTCGGAATGACTTTTAGTTTCTCATACTTAGTAGCTATTCTTAAAGTCTCATTGTAAAAGTGTCGGTTGCTGAAATTAATGATATCAGCATGTGAACGATGATGGTCTCTTAGTACAACAAGGTCATCAGAGGAACAGATACTTTGGGCTAGACCAAATAAAGAATTTCCCGCATAACTCCAATTTAAATAGTTTTCTTCAACACCGTATTTCTGCAATAATTGTAGGTCCTGCCTCTCATTTATTGCACATATGTGAGTCAATTGTTTATTATCACCTATTATAACAGCCCTTTTAGCCCTAAAAAGTAATGGTAAAGCAGATGCAATATCACACTGACTTGCCTCATCAATTACTACAAGATCAAAAAATCCTTTAATAAATGGTACACGGCTCCTGACAGAAAGAGATGTAACAGCCCAACAAGAAACAACATTTGAGACCTTAGGAAGAAGTTCATAGTATCGTGCAAATGCTCTTTTCTCAATGTTCGAACCAGTTTCGTTTGCTCTCACTATTAAATTTAGTAGAGCCGTATAATCACCTATAACTTTGCGATGATCCTGTGTGAGCTTGCTGGGTAAAATTTTCAACCAAGTATCCCAAAGGTCGTGGGAGTTTTCGGCTATTTGTTCTTCGATAAGTTTTGCCTCAAGTGCTAATTCAAACAAGCTCTTTTGGGTTTGTAAAGCCCTTAACGCCTTGAAATAGGCAATTATCTCTTTTACATTTGATAAGATTGTTTGAAGTTCTTTATGTAGCTCATAACAATTATCCAAATTATCTTCAGCGATTAATCCTGTGTTTACTGTAACTTTAAAATCTTTAATTATTTTCTCTAGATTTTTATAGGTTGAATTTACTTTTTTTAGCCTTGTCTTATATGTAATCGGCCAAAATATCTTTGCGAAAAACGACTGTCTTTTTTTATCGGCATCAACCAAGTCTATAAGAAATCTTTTGATCATATTATTTACTTCTGTAAATTTTGTATCATCCCACATTTGAAAATAATTGAATTTATCTTCTCCGAAAAATACCCTGTGTTGCTCTATATTTCTCTCAAGTTCATCGGTAGTATTCCTCAGTTTTATTATTTCTTCTTGATCTTGTTTGATTGATTCTATCCTATTTGAAAGTTCCTTATGAATCTTCTCATAATGGATATAATTTTCTACATCTGATTCTGACGTTTTTGTGGATAGCAACTCTGATAAATATTGGGCCAATTGAGATTGCATTTGATCATTACCTAACCTTAGCATAACTGGCCTTGAAGTTAGTCCATTTACTCTTTCATGAACAACATTTACCGCTTTGTGGTTCTTACTGGCAAAAAGTACTGTCTGGCCTTGATATACAGCATTTATTATAATACTTGTTACTACTTGGCTTTTACCGGTACCAGGAGGACCGGTGATAACAGTTAAAGGAGCTTGTACAGCTTTTCTAACTGCATTTCTTTGTTCATCGTTTAATGGAAGCGGTTCCAATAAAACCTTATCTTCATATTCATACTTAGGAAATTCTCTGGAAATCCAGTGTGCCAGCGCCGAATCTATATAATCATCAGTTTTATAATATCTAAAATCGTTTAATTCTTTTTCTAGCCCTAGAGTGTATCTTGATTTTTCTGAATAGAATACTGCAGCAGCATTGTATATACCATCCCTAGTCTGCTCTTTCAGGTAGGAGGTGGTAAGCGATTCTGGATCCATTTCAGTAAGCCATTTCCAATCTGGCCTAATCTGTTGTAATCTGACAACAATCTCGTCTAATTCGGGCATTTCATTAAGTGGATTATTTAAACCGAGCTCATTTGATAAGTTGACAACCTCTTCAAAGAGTTCATTTTTATCTAATCCTGATAGCATTTTTATAGCCTCAAAGTTAAATCTGGGAGGCTCATCCAGTAGTTTTGGTGTACTGCTTTTCAAATAAGTGTCTGGATCAAAAGGTATTAAAATTAATGGCTCAACTACATAGAATTCCGTCCGTGCAATAACTTTTCTCAAACTTATTGGATATCCCAACTGTAGAACTAGTCTGTTTCGATCCTTTTTAACTTTATTTATAGTTTTTAGTACATCCTCCGATGAAAAAATATCAGTTTCTTCATCACAATAATTTGGCAAACAGGTTAATTGGCCGTAATTAGGGCTACCATATTTACTTGAGGCATATTCCGAGATACCTGCTTCCATATCCCTTGAGAGACAGTCTAAATAATACGAAGAAAGTTTTGAAAGAGGAGTGTCAATAAATCCTGAAGCTCTTTTTGATTCTTGATTTACGTCATCAAAAGAAATGATTCGCCAACGATAATTATTATCCTGAATTACTTTTCCTTTTAGACTGTAATATAGGATCCTATTTACTTCTTTCTTGTCAATTGTTGAATCATATTTTTTAACAAGCAAATCAGCAATTTCCCTGGTTTTCAGGGGTTTACCCTCTCCTAAAATGGATAAAATCTTATCAGCTAAACTCATGCCATCATCCTCTTTTCAAAAATAATAGCTCTGCTCTCCCATACGGTTTTGTAGTACGTCATCGCTTTCTTTCACCAATTTATTTTTTCATATGCTATTCTTCCGGCTTTCAATAAGAGCAAATACTGCAATAATAAAAGGCCCGCACCTCCAAAGATAATTACTAAACAAATAATTGTATTCGTAACCTCAAATCCTAGATTTAACATCCCCTGTAGGTTTGCTCCGGTATATGGGTCAGTTACTGCAATAAAAGCCGAATAAAAACATATTCCTAGCAAAATCACTGACGAAAACTTGGCTGCTTTTCGTATCTCGTCTTTAAATATATCGATGGATTGCCCCGTTATCTTTGTTTTTCTTCCTACGTAAACACCGGCAATAACCCAAAATTTGATGTCTAAGCCTAATAGAAAACTGCCCCACCAAAATATACACATTGAAATTACCGGAATAATAAACCCCAGTATTAGCCCTCCAAAAACTTTATCGAACTTGTTCATTTATTCCACCTCAATTATCACTGGCACATTTCTAATCAAATACCATATAACATCCCTCACATTCTTGAAGTCTGGTTATTGATTTCTTATTCTATCAGGTTTTGGGAATACACTGTTATACGACGGATCCATTTCATTCAAGTTGCATAAGCAAATCAGCAGATTTTGGAATATCAAATAAAAAATCATCATTGCCAGGCCTTTCATGTTTTGTCACGACAATATATTCTCCCGATGGACTAATGTTCATATTCACAAGCCATGTATCTCCGTAGTCGTCAATTTCGATGAGTTTCTTACTCTTTGTGCTATACGCTAAGTATTCTTTTATATATTTTCCCTGAGATTTACTGTAATTTTCAACGCTGAACAGAAATACGTATTCCCCATCCTGTTCGAAAGCCCCCATAAAATGCCCGAACTGTCGTCGGTCTATATCTTCATCAGGGAAATCTCGCTCTCCGTTGTAAATATCAAATACCTGAGACTGCATAGTATCAGGATTATAAACCACCCCTTGGT
>DUNY01000259.1 GCA_012839145.1 Thermoanaerobacterales bacterium | reverse complement strand
GTTTTAATTATATTGTCTGCAGCTTTTCCATCGGAATGCCGAATCGTTGACAATTTATCCAATGCTTGTCGAGGATTAGAGTTTGTATCTAATTGTTCATACATGACGGAGTAGTATATGTCACTGGCAAGTCTTGAATATTGATGAAATACAAATGAGGCAAATCCGAGTGCGAAATAGTTAATATTATTGAACATAAGGGCAAGGTAAACTCCGAAACTGGAAAATATTAATGGATTTACAACATAATGGCCGAGTATATCAATATAAACTCCTTTCAAACTCTGTTTACGTTTAAATCTGGCCAGATCTCCGTCAAGCACATCTAAAAAGTACCAGGTGAAAATCAACGAAAACCCAATATAGTAATTTTTTACTCCAGGTAACATCAAAAAAATTGCACCGGTGATACCTGTAAGGATAGATAAAACGGTAATCATATTGGGAGTAATGGGCAATATTGCAATGACCGGTGTGATAAAAAAAGAAAATCTTCTTAAAAAGAGTCGGGCATATACGGGTTCTCCCGGTAAGCCTTTGATTTCTTGCTGTGATCTTAAAAATTCAACCTTGGATAAAGGCAACTAAAATCCCTCCTGTAATGAAGGTTTTCATTGTAAGCATTCACAGGATAACTTTGCTAAAAGATATTAGTGTTTGTATGATACAATTTGATTTCGCCGTTGTCATAAAACAATGTGTAATTTTTATCATATTTCATCTTTACCTCAACTGTGTTTACAAAAGCAAGGTCATTATAAAACAGAGTATGAAAACTATGTTCCCATGGCCCTATACTGAAATAAAAATTATTTTCCGTTTTATTTTTAAAATATTCTTGGGAACATTGTTCCCATGTCAATGTGATAAATCTCTCCGTATACCTTGTATTTCCCAAAATCCCCTCATGTCCGACCGTATATCCATCGGGACAGTATTTTGCGAGAAAATCCGACCCGTGAATTATGCTGAGCCTTACATAATCCACTTCTTCATTTCCATAATGAGCAATAACATGGAAAGGAAGTGCTGTGATACATATCAAAAGCAATAATGGCAACAATTTTTTGTGGTATAAATACATCATGCAAAAAATTGACATAGGAACAAGCATCAAAAGATATGTCCTCATAAAAGATTCTCCGCCATATACAAATGCACTAGTAACACATACGCTAACTGAAGAAACTTTAGCAAGATCAAGTAACACTTTTCTATTTACCTTTTTTATACTTGAAATAAGGCCTATAAAACTAATGAATGCGAAGGATGCTGCATAAAAAAACCTGATTTTATTAACTGTAATATGTTCAGGGCTTCCTTTTATACGGTTGCCGATGTTGGCATTCCAAGATTTTTCCAGCATGAATAAATCCCTAATAATTATGGCTGTATGGGTATCAAAATAGACACTGGCACCGTATATAGTCCAAGCCAGAACAACCACAATACTAAAAAGAAGCATAGTTCTAAATGTTTGTTTTTCAAAGATGCAAAACGCTCCAAACATGGTTAAGGCAACGAGTGATGAAAGTATATGACTAATAGCTATAGTTACAAAAATCAGCATTATAATTACCTTATAAGCAATTGCCCGATTACAATTTTTAAACCATTCTTCCTTTTCCAGGAGCAGAAGAATGACAAAGGAAAGAAGATAGTATGCAAAACTTTGAGGTGAAAAATAATCCTGATTCACAAAATTGGCGATATAATAAACGACTGCGCCCAAGTACCATCCGTTGGGAGCAGTTAACCCAATTTTCGTTTGTTTGAAAATAAGGTATAGCACAGGCAGCATGACCAGATGTAGAGCGAAAGGATAATATAGAACTAAAGGGTAAATTATACCATTACCGGTAAACATACATAACACTGAAGTAAAAACGGAAAATCCGGGCCAGTTATGATAAAAAAGTTCCCAATTTAATGGATTAAGTTTTCCTTCTCTACAAATGTATTCAACAAAACCGATAGTCTTGTATGCTGATGCAAATCTTGGTGTTCCTTCAAACAATATAGGTACTAGCCACAATGCTGTTATAAGGAATACAAGATTTAAAAACTGCAGCATATGCTTCTCATGTTTTATTCCAATAGTCAAAAAACCGCTTAAAAGGCTAAAGAACAAAGAAACAAAATAAATAAACGGCAGGTCATGAATAAGGCCCAGCCTTCCAAGACCTATGTCTCTAAAGGAAAGTAAGGAAATAGACAGTAAAACCCAAGCTGTCAAACTGCAGTATCGAGCAATTTCATATTTGTATTTTTCATCGGAAATTTTTTTTATTAAATTATATAAACTGCGCATAAATTTTACTTCCTTTGCACATTTATACCTTTTCCGGCAATGTATCCAAGACCAGTAAAAATTATTCCAATAAAAGCTACAGACAACTGTCCTACGGCTGTAAAAGGCTGTTTGGGGAAAGTAACCAGAGTGCGAGGGATGAAGTTAAAAAAAATGTGCCATAAAAAACCTCGTTCAGTCTTTAACTTATCCCCTGGAAGCAGTTTGTGAATTATTGCAGATGAATAACCGGAACCGAAGGCCCTCCTGATAAAGTATTTTAATGTGGTTTTTTGTTTAGGGACTTTATGGTAAATAACCGCATAAGGATTAAATATGATCTTGCGTGAAGGCATTATTTTTTGAATTCTCATACAGTACTCGGTTTCTTCCCCGGTAAGCATTTTTTTCCCAACAAGCCCTATACAAGGTAAAAACCTTCCAGTTTTATCCATACAATTTTTTCGAAAGCTGCAATTGCCTCCGAAAACGTTCCTTACAACAGCTGTCTTTTCTACATGCCCCTTGTAAGTGCAGCCAAGAACCCAATAAAATTCTTCAGGGAACCATGGGGGTTTTTTGTGTTCCCATTGAGGCAGGGTAAGCCCGCCTACAGCGGCTACTTCACTTTCCTTATAGGACTTTAGCATTTGCTCAATCCAATCTTTTGAAGCCACTGCATCATCATCTAAAAATGCTATTATTTTTCCACTAGCCGCATCCAAGCCATAGTTTTTGCTGCCTGATAGACCTTTCACATCTTGATTATGTAATATACGAAAGGTATTCTCTCTAAAGCCCGATTTGAGTTTTTCATATAGAGGTGTATTGTGGTCAACAACAACTATGATCTCAATATTTTTATAAGTTTGCTCTACCAATGATTGAATGGCTTCCATCAAATTTGAAAATCTGGCTATAGAATAAGTGCAAATAACGGCACTCACTTTCATGTCCCCAACTCCTACCTATAACTTTTTTTTCAACCAACATAGGGATTTACACGAATTTCAGTCAAAATTAGCGATACGATTCTCAGCAGCACCCCAAAACCATGAGCAAACGGGTTACGTTTGGCCTTTTTGCTGTATAATGTAGTGATGGGAACTTCTTGAATTTTTAAGCCTTGCTTTGCGGCGATGAATTGCATTTCCGACTCTACAGCAAACCCCTTTTCTTTTAACTTCATTTTTTTTACGGCAAGATTGGAGAAGCTCCTAAAGCCGCTCTGACTGTCGGTAACCCAAACCCTAGATCCGGCACTGGTAGCATAATTGAGAACGGTTTGGCCGACTCTTCTATAAAAGGGTATTTTAAGTGAACCTTCTATAAATCTTGAGCCGATCACCATATCTGCCGTTTCATGTAATACCGGAGCCAAGACTTGAGGAATTTCAGCAGGGTCATGCTGACCGTCGCCGTCTAGAAATACTACTGCCTTACAATCTAAATCGCTAAGATATTCAAATGCTGTTTTTATAGCCCTGCCTTTGCCTAAATTGCTTCGATGTTTAATTACCATAGCTCCGTATTGTTTTGCTTCATCTTTTGTTTTATCAACAGATCCATCATCTATTACAATTACTGTGTCAACATATTTTAAAGCTTCCGTCACAATGGAACCTATTGTTTTCTGCTCATTATAGCAGGGTATAACTGCAACAGTTTTCTTACAGCAGTTGTTATCAGTCATATGTATTACCTCTTTCCCAAATCAGCCTTTTGTTTCAAGCTTTTTGACCTTTTTAGAAGAAAAGAAAAGAAAAGAATATTTCTCAAAAAGTTTTTCAGCAACAATTGAGGGATAATCAATATCCATATATTCTGATATGAGGGACCGCCAGTAATTTGTGTTTAATATTTTAATCAATAAACTCAACTGAAAATCAGACAGATTAACAAACATTTCTCTATAATTTAGCGCTTTTTCCAGTTCACTGTGCATTTTTTGGTTCCATTGCAATTGGTACCCGGATAAAAATTCCCTTGAAAAATTTTCCGCCATCAGGGCTTTAACCGCAACCTGGGAGCATATTATGGCACCCATAAGTCCCGGATATAAACCGCCCCCTGAAATGGGTTTTGTTTGGCAGGCAGCATCTCCCACAAGCATAACATTAGATGCATGGTTTTGTATCGTTCCTATGGGAACAAGCCCACCTGTTTCCCTTATAATTTCCATACCATAAAAACGTTTGCTGTATACGTTTAAAAACTTCTTAACACTTTTTCTGCCGGATATATTTATAAATGAACTACCAGTCCCAATTCTCGCTCTTTTTTTGTCAATAGGAATAATCCAGCCAAACCAACCTGGAGCAATATGACTTCCAAGAAAAATGTCTACCATTTCGGGAAAAGGATTTTGAAGTTTTACTTCTGCTGCAAACATTTTGATTTTTTCTCTTGGTTGATATAAACTCGCCCATCTTGCCACCAATGAGTTAGCTCCGTCTGCACCAATCAAGAGTTTAGTTGCTGCAGTAAGCGTTGACCCACCTCGTCTAAACTCCACCACTATACCTTTACCATGCCTTTTTAAATTGGTTACCCTGGCAGACAGAAGCACCTCGACCCCGGATTTTTGAGCTCTTAGTGCCAATTCCTGATCAAGTAAGGCTCTGTCAATGGCAAAAGCATAAGATCTTGATCCTGCGAGTTTCATACTTTTCCCATTAGGTGAATAAACATTAGCACCCTTTAAACTGTTCAAAATGAGTTTTTGACACCCGGTCAATTCAATAGTCCTATGGCTTACGAGTCCTGCACATTGCACCGGTTCACCGATAACACTGTTTTCTTCCAATACCAAAACTTTAAAACCATGTTTTGCAATGTGCTCTGCTGCAAAACACCCAGCGGGTCCTCCGCCAACAACTAAAACATCCCATTCCATTTTTTTAAACACCTCATAGAAGATTAATTTAAGGCGACCTGCAATCTTGATATGAAGATAAATATAAACACACATAGAGACGGAATGATAACTATGTCAATGTAGTTATCTAAAGATATTTGGGAACTTACCATATCATGGTTGTATCTATGAGCCGTATCTGCCAGTTCCTTGATAAATATCATAATGATTAATGAGATTGTCACAACTAGTCTCACACATTTTATCTCGTCGTCTGTAATGGGAACCTGCCATATGGGCATTGCAAGACTTGTTACTCTAAGCAGCGGGATCCATATCATGACAGGATATAAGTTGGGAATGTTTTGCATATAGTAAAATGCCGCGTGAAAGTAAGATAAGAAAAGTATTAAAAAAAATAAAATTGCTCCGTTTAATGAATTAACGCAAGCTGTCACTATTTCGGCTATTAAAATAGCAGATAGGCATGGCCAAACCAACCCGACTTTTTCCATTCCCGATTCAGGTATTGACATAGTAGTTCACATCCATCCGTTATTAATATTGTTTACCCAGAAATGAATACTTCTGTAAACACTTTGATCCGAATTTTTTAACAGTATAAATTCAACCTTACTGAGTTTTTGATATAGGGAAGGTGTAAATCTCACAGCTTCTTCTAACTTTTCACTATCCTGTAAGTGAAAGGGGCCTATGGCTTTTTGTGTATTTCCGTTTATATTTACTTTGATGATGTATTCTGCATTCTCGTGTTCATGGTTAACAACCCCCAATATTACCTCCATTTCCCCATCATTTGTAGAAGATATAAATCCGCCGTGGGTGCTGCCCTCATTGTTAATCATGTAGAATTCGGAAAATGGGACGCTTCTATGAGCTGCTGTAAATATATGAAAGCATACACCGGTAAAAACCGCAGTAAGTAAGAGGACAACTATGAAAACTCTATCAAGCAACGCTTTTTCCTGCCATTTAGGTAAAACCTGTAAACGCAGCATTTTAAAGGCTATTGATGGATTACACCGTTTTTTAAAGGATATCCTGCGTCTGTATATGACAATAAAACAGACAACAGCAGTATATATGCACAGTGTAATCATAACTGAGTAAACATTTATACCCCAAGGTGTATAATTCAATATCAATATAACAAGGGGAACCACGGTTGCACTGAGAGCAATACTCAGAACAACTCTTTTAAGTGACGTAATTTCGTTGTTTTTTGGAAGCAGCGCAGCTTGTAATATATAACCCGGTAAAAAAAGAATAACGGTGATACCGGATATTATGCGCAAAGGCCCATAAACTTCAAAACCTATCAAAAAAAATGTTATAATGAGCACACCTATAAGAATTAAAATGTCACTGTCCAGCCTAATTTCATCCCAAAACTGCAACAAAAGCACGTCCTTTAATTTTTATATTATATTCATTGCAAACCTACAGGGTTATAAGTTGTTATATATTTCTCTAAATGTTTTCAGGTACTAATCATATGTTGTTATGAACAAAAAAATTACATTATTTCTTTGTGTGAGTTAATTTATTGATATAAACATTGCTAAAGAAAAAAAAGGAGGATAAGCAATAATCAGCCCACCCTTTTTTAAAAAATCTTTCATTTCGTTGAGTAAAGGAAAAAATTTTTGTTATCATATAAAATTTGTACAATTATTGCTGACAAAATATATAAAAATGCATCCTCAAGAGTAAAAAAATATTTGGACTGCAAGAAAGCATGGGAACTTGTAAAAAGCCGGGAAAGAGAGAACCCTATCCTGATAAAATGATGATAGGAATTGACAAACTGTAGATTTTCCTAGAAGATGGAAATATGAACAAAAATATTTATATCACCAAATGTATTTTTTAATAAGGGAGAGACATAATATGCGCTGTAAAAAGGACTTTTGCCCGTTTTTAGCCGGAACTTTTGTATCAATTATTTTTGGCTTTTCTTTTTTGTTTACAAAGGAAGGACTCGACATTTTAGAGCCTTTTCATTTATTGGGGCTTCGTTTTGGATTGGCTACGATTATATTTGTAATCATGCGACTTTGCGGCATTATTAAAATAGATCTTAAAGGGAAAAACTTAACACAGTTGGCTATTTTAACTCTGATGGAGCCTGTAATATACTTTATTTGTGAAACAATAGGAATAAAAATGACATCATCTTCGGAAGCCGCCATTATAATAGCTTTGGCTCCGGTATTTACTGTAATATTCGGCGCAATTTACCTTAAGGAGAAACCAACGGCAGCACAGACCGGATTTATACTTTTATCCGTTGCAGGCGTTATTTTTATGACGGCTATGAAGGGAAGCATACAAGTAGGCGGCAATGTGCTTGGAACATTTATCCTTTTGGGTTCTGTTCTCTCAGCAGGTTTTTTTAATGTAACATCCAGGAAACTATCTTCAGAATATTCACCGGCTGAAATCACTTATGTAATGATATGGGTAGGTGTCATAGTTTTCAACGGTATATCTCTTATACAGCATTTAAATAAAGGGACTGTGCATAATTACTTTCTTCCTTTATCAAATCCAAAAGCCCTTCTATCAATAGTGTATCTCGGTGCTTTATCATCTATTGTGGCGTATTTTTTGTTAAATTACTTATTATCTCAAGTTGAAGCATCCAGAGCTTCGGTCATTTCTAATGTTGCAACTGTAATATCAGTTATAGCCGGGTCAATTTTTAGAAATGAACCTGTGTACTGGTTTAATGTGATAGGTGGTCTAATGATACTTTGTGGTGTATGGGGAACCAACTTTTATCGCAAAAAAGACTTTGTGCAGGGAGCATATGATATTAAGATGAAAAGCTAAAGTATAAAAGTATTACGGGAAAACTCTGAATTCAGTACAATAGAGCTAATAAAATCGAAACCGACCCATGTTGCACCATATGGCCTAACCACTCAACATGGTTAGATCAAACAAGAAAAGCCCCGAGAGCCTCTTAAGGCTGGGGGCCGAAATATTGGTAGTAATAGCATTTTATCATACCGTTATATAACTTGCGGTTCTTATCAGAGATTTTTCCGAAAAGTTTTTGGAAATCTTTATGAGGTGTCAGAATGTATTTTGACCATGTATCAAATCTCTTAAAGACCTCCCCCATTTGTTTATAAAGCTGTTCCACCTCCCGAACCTCTCCCATGCGCTCACCGTAAGGAGGATTACATATAATACAACCATAGTTACCGAAAGGATTTATATTTTTTAGGGCCATATTTTTAAAAACAATATATTCATCCACATTGGCTTTGTATGCGTTTTCCCGAGACAGTTTTACCGTGTGCTTGTCAATATCCGAACCTGCTATTTCAAGCTTATTGTTATTTATTACCGAATGAGCTTCGTTTCTTGCATCCCACCACAGCTTTTTCGGTATATTTGGCCAGCTTTCCGATACAAACTCTCTGTCCATACCGGGAGCAATATTTGCTCCGATGAGAGCGGCTTCGATAGGTATAGTTCCAGAGCCGCAGAAAGGGTCCAGAAGGGATCTATCACTTCTCCATTTGCTAAGCATTATCATGGCAGCGGCTAAAGTCTCTCGCAGCGGGGCTATGTTGGATTTTTCTCTATAGCCTCTTTTGTGTAGCCCCTGACCACTGGTGTCTATCATTAATGTTACTTTATCCTTCATCATAGAAAACTGGAGCTGGTAAAGAGATCCATCTTCATTAAACCAAGTCCGCTTATACTTACCTTTTAATTTTTCTACAACGGCTTTCTTGATTATAGCCTGACAGTCGGGAACACTATAAAGTTTAGATTTTAAAGAATAACCCTTCACGGGGAAAGCACCATTTTCCGGTATCCATTCATCCCAAGGGAGAGCTTTTGTTTTCTCAAAGAGTTCGTCATAGGTAGTGGCTGAAAACTCACCAACATTTATTAAAATTCTTTCGGCAGTGCGTATCCAAAGGTTTGAGCGGCAAATGGCCCGTTCATCACCCATAAAAGATACCCTGCCGTTTTCCACTTTTACATTATTATATCCCAATCTTTTTAACTCCTTGGCAGTAACAGCTTCTATACCTAAAAGTGTCGGTGCGATGAGTTTAATCTGTGCCATATTTTAAAGCCTCCGTCTATTGTTTAATATAAAATATGATGAACTCATTATACCAAATTTAAGATAAGAAACCACATATAAATTATCACTTTCTCACTTCGTCTTTCTACTGCTTGATATATAATACTGAAAAAAAGATCCCTTCTGATATAATAAGTTTTACCGGATATGAAAAACATCCAAATTTAATATAATAATGAAATTGGAGGTAAAAAGTTGAAGTTACTATTTTGCGGTGGAGCGGGGGGGAGGTAGGTGCTCCTTGCTATCTTGTAAAGATAGACGGAAAAAATATTTTACTTGATTGCGGTATACGGCTTACTTCATCAAAGGATGCTCTTCCGGATTTTAGGCTGATTCAGGAAAGCGGCGGTATTGATGCCATTGTTGTAAGTCATGCCCACACTGATCATACGGGAGCTCTCCCCGCCATAAGCCGATAATTTCCTAATGCAATTATATATATGACTCATATGTCAAAAAGCCTTACAAAAGTTCTTCTGTACGACAGCCTAAAAATAATGGAAAGAGAAGCGGAAATCCCTATTTATGCAGAAAATCATGTGCGAGAAATGCTGGACAGAACTGTCAAACTGGGAGACAGAGAGATTGACATAAAATGCAAAGTATGCAAATTTGGCCTTTCGGCCCATGCCGATAAAATGGAGATATTATTAAATATTGCTAATAGATAATTTAATTAATGAACTGGAGCAGGGGACGGGTTATCCCATAACCATCAGCGACTCTTGCAATCAAATAGAAATAATCAATACTGCAAAACGATTAATGACTGAAAAAAGCATTACATTAAAGAAGAGCCCAAGCATATTTCTGGATAAGATGTCTGTTCAGGTGGTATTAGCTCAAGATATAGATGACTCGACGAAAGAAGAGGTAGAAAACCGGTTTTTAAGTTTGACAGGGCTGAATTTAGAAATAAAATAAAGGCAGTTTGCATTAAAAGACAATAAACTTTCAAATAACGGCTATAACCGTTATTTTTTTAAAAAAATAGGGAATTAATATAATTAGATTAAATGAAAGGCAGGTAGATTTTGGTGGGACCGGCTTTAGATATTCGTAATCTTGTACTGCAAAATCTTTCAGGAAGTAATCGTGAGGAAGTAGAAGGGTACATTCAGGAAACTATTGATACAAGAGAAGAAGAAGCTTTACCTGGCATGGGAATCCTTTTTGAAGTTGTATGGTCCAGATCCGATAAAACCGAAAAAGGGATTATCAT
>DUNY01000264.1 GCA_012839145.1 Thermoanaerobacterales bacterium | reverse complement strand
TTATTCTCAATATATAATAATATATTTAGTGAAATTAATCAAAATAAATTTTATATAAATATTTTATAGAAACCTATTGCATAAAAATGCATAATCGTGTATAATTATAAACAAAATTACGAAAGAGGCGGATGGATATGAGCATAAAACCATGGCAACATGCAGAAAGCAGCTCGCTGAAGGGAAAAGACCTCATAAGCTTATATGATTTAACAAAACTTGAAATAGAAGAGATTCTAAAAAAATGTGAAACTGTCAAGACTATGCATAATCTAGGTGCGGATTATAAGCCCCTTAAAGGTAAGACATTAGGAATGATATTTGAAAAATCATCTACCAGAACTCGGGTTTCCTTCGAGGTGGCCATGTGGCAGTTGGGAGGTTACGCTCTTTTCTTAAGCGGTAAAGATATTCAGATTGGAAGAGGAGAAACCATTCCTGACACAGCCCGTGTTTTGTCGAGATACTTGGACGGCATAATGATCAGGGCATTTAGCCATATAGATGTAGAAGTTTTGGCGAAATATGCGGATATACCAATAATCAACGGGCTAACCGATTATACCCACCCATGTCAGGTGCTTGCCGACTTGTTTACAATTTACGAAAAAAAGAAAAAACTTCATGGATTAAAACTGGCTTTCATTGGAGACGGAAAAAACAATATGGCAAATTCCCTCATTTTCGGTTGTTCCAAGGTGGGCATGAATATTGCCATAGCCTCTCCCAAAGAGTTCTTCCCCGATAAAGAAGTGGTAGATAAAGCAAAAGCCGATGCCATGATGAATGGTTCAAAAATAATTCTGACCGAGGATATTTTTGAGGCGGCCAAAGATGCTGATGTTCTTTATACTGATGTATGGACCAGTATGGGGCAGGAAGAAGAAACCGAACACAGGAAGAAAGTATTCGCCGAGTATCAGATAAATCAGGAACTGGTTTCCTCAGCAGATAAAGACGTGATAGTTATGCACTGTCTGCCTGCTCATAGAGGAGAGGAAATAACGGAAGAGGTCATTGAGGGACCGCATTCCGTGATCTTTGATGAAGCTGAAAACCGTTTACATGTTCAAAAGGCCCTTCTTTCACTTATAATGGGTTAGAGTTATTGGGAAAGGGACTGTTGCGGTTTACACCCTGCATTGTTAAGGGTGCCAGCAGTTGGCTATTGAGTAAATTCGGAGGCGAAGCTAATGTATGACGACTATATAGTAGAGAACATTGACCATGCCCGGCTACTTGCAAACAAAGGTCTCATTCCAAAGGAAGAGGCTGCTCTCATCATAAAAGGACTAATGGAAGTAAATATAGAAATAGAAAACGGAACCTTAGACTTCGCATCAAAACGTGAAGAAAAGCAAAATTCCGTAGAAAAATGTTTAGCAGAGAAGATAGGCCCAATTGCTACAAAACTTCACATGGTTTGTTGATGACATGATACAGTAGTATTTAATAAGGTTAAAAAAAGAGGAAGTAACTTTTCCTCTTTTTTTATTTGTCAAAATACATAATTATTTGTAAAAGCTTAGTGTCATTTCCCAGGAAATGATGGGATTTTACATACATCGAAAAAGTAAGAGGGGTGCATAAAGCTTTACACACCACTTGACTTGTAGTATCTATGTAGAATATCATAAATATAAGGACATTTTAGACAAGAACTTAGCAGATTTTATAGTAAAAGTCTTTATAACTTAATATCATAAAACAATTCTGAATACTCATATTGCCATATTTACTAAATTTTTGCATCCTATCATTAAAGTGATTTATGAGCAATAAGTTAGCAAAGTCAAGTCCGATTTTTTCTGTAAAGTCGTCCTCTGACAAAAATTAAAGTTAAGCATTCTTTTATATTGGTGTCACCTTATTATGTTTTTGAATCCTTTTTCCATTGCCAGTATTCATCCATGTTAAAATATCTTCGACCAATAGACCAAGCTTCATCTTGTTCCATAAGCAAAGCTCAAATTAATCTTTCAGCTGAAACTTAACTTGCTACAGGAGCATTTTTGTTACTTTATAATTACTTGAAAAAAGGTGATGCAAAATATCATTATTTACGGCAATAATATAGTAGGTCATTGACCCATACTCGATTTGCCGGACACACAGTAGTTAGTATAAAATAACACTGTGGAGGGATTTACTAATGAATAAAAATGGCAAACGGTATAGTGACGAATTTAAATCGGATGCCATGAGCCTTGTAAAAGAAGGTAGATCAATATCCAGCGTGGCAAGAGATCTAGGTATTAGCTACCAAAGTCTGCGTAACTGGCTTAAAGCTTCAAAGCAACAACAGGACCCCGAAGCATCTAGAATATTGGAGCTTGAGGCCCAGCTCAAGGCAGAAAAAAAGAGAAATGCCGACTTAGAAGAGACTGTTGCCATATTAAAAAAAGCTACGGCCATCTTCGCCACGAGCAACCGGAAGTAAAGTATGAATTTATTAAAGAACACAGCTCCAAGTTCCCGGTTGAGAAGATGTGCCAAGTCCTAGAAGTATCCCGGAGCGGCTACTATGCTTGGAAGAACAGAGGTCCAAGCAATAGAGAGCTTGAAAATCAGCAAATCCTTAAAATAGCCAAGGAAAGTTATGAACACAACAGAGGAATATGTGGCCTAGATAAAATGTTAGCAGATGTAAGAGAGAAATTCCCCGAATGTAGCCGTCATCGACTTTACAGACTGCAAAAACGGAATAATTTATACTCCAAGCGCAAAAAGAAATTTAAAGCTACAACAAACTCCAATCATAAGCTTCCTGTGGCAGAAAATCTGCTTAACCAGGACTTTAATATAGATAAGCCCAATACCGTATGGGTTACAGATATTACATATGTAGACACCCTTGAGGGTTGGCTGTATTTAGCTACTGTAAAAGATATATACACCAAAGAAATCGTAGGTTGGGCTACGGCGGATAATATGAAGACTGATCTATGTATAAAAGCCCTTAAAAGTGCAGTAATGAGACACAGACCTCCTAAAGGACTTATTCATCACTCCGACAGAGGGGTACAGTATTGCAGCAAAGAATACCAAAGTCTGCTCAATAAATATTTTATGATCCCCAGTATGAGCCGTAAAGGCAATTGCTATGATAATGCTTGTGCAGAAGCGTTTTTTGCAACAATAAAATGTGAGATCCTTTATCACAATAGATACAAAACCAGGGAAGAAGCCCATAGAGATATTTTCTGGTATATAGAAATATATTACAATCGCAAGAGGAGACACCAGGCATTGGGATATTTGACCCCAATGCAGTTCAAGCAAACGTTTTATGAAAGAGAAAACGTTGCTTAATATAACGTATCTTTCAATTTCGACGTAAGACTGAGATAGTGCGAGGAAGTCAAACTCTAACGTGTCCGTTTTATCGAGAAAGCCTCACTCAAAGATATTTGAAAAATTGATAGTTGCAGTGCTTACCAACCCTTTTACACTGAAGCCGGTAAATTACTTTTTTACCGGTTTTTTTTCAGTTCATTTATGAAAACATCTACAACCTCGGGAGATAGTTGATTCTTAACGGTTCTGATTATAAGATCAGATTGTTTTAACAGACGTGGGATTTTATCTGAAATGGATTCCGAAGTCAAGTGATGATGGCCGATTACCATATCCAAAAACTCATCAAAATCGTACACCTTAAATTTATCCATTCCGTCAGACATAGCTGCCTTTTCAAGAATGCCTAAAAAAATATCCTTATAGGATGATTTTGGACTTAACCCAAGTATCTCAGAAAGTCTTGGTATAACCCGCTCAAAAAGAAGACGTCGATGGGGAATGCTTTCAGGTAGGCCCATGATTTTTGCCAGTTTATAAACTGCTTTAGGTCTTAGATTAAAAAAGAAATTTACAAAATAATCTTCAGGATAATTTACTATTATGTAATAAAAACTGCCGCTGTATTTTTTCATGACACTTAGAGCATCAAAATATCCTAGGTTAAGATTTCGTTGTGCTCTTTCCGGGGATAAGTCAAGGGTACCACCAAGGTCTTCCGATGGATTAATTGTGATGATATTTAACTTCTTTGTATTTATTCTTCGGGTTCTACCAATTCCGTACAATCTTACTGTTATAATATCCCTGTAACCTTTTGCCGTTAGAAGTTTAATAGGAAGGTTGTCAAAAAAAGCTCCGTCTAAAAACAATTTGCCGTCAATTTTGTCCATTTTAAAAACGGGGAGGTTGGCACTGGCCATCAGATACTCTACAAGCTTTCCTTTAGGGATATCTTCTATATAAAGCTCAACCGGTTTTAAATCAGAAAGTGCCACTGTGACGATGCCGAAGTCCTTTTCCGAGCTTCTTATCTTATCCTCACATATGACATCGCTCAAAAGCTGTCTGAGAGGTGTCACGTCAAGACCTCGGTCCCTAAATATCTCTCTTATTGATTTTACAAGGTATCGAAAATTCTCCGAGGAAATTGCCCCCTCTTTTATCTTTAGTATTATCTCTTCATCTACTTTTAGGATTTTGCCAAAGGATATATTATGCCAGACTTCATATGCCTTCTCAAAATCATCCTGAACTACCATGGCACCGTTTAAAGCTCCCACGGAAGTCCCGGCAACACCTTTGATTTCTACGCCAAGCTCCCTTAAAGCCTTCCATGCTCCTATCTGATATGCACCTTTAGCTCCGCCGCCTTCCAAAACTAGACCGAACAATTTTACAACCCCCATAGTGTCTTTAAATAATGGCTATCTATAAAACCTTTAATACTATAATATATTATATTCCTTTTTCGAAATCTATTCCATATAAAACGGTATGTAATTTGCTTAATACCCCATTGAAAATCAACCAACACGAATTTTTTGAAAATAAATGAGAAGATTCTTGACAGAACTAACCTACTGAATTATAATATCTTAGAAGTCTAGGGTTAATATAATTGTCGAATTATCTTGTTTTTTCCTCTTCATTAATTAATGAAGAGGATTATTGACATTGCACTATTTATTGGCCTAGTCTAAGGGCTATAATTTCCAGAATAAAAGATTATAAGGCGACATATATTAGAGACATACTTTTGGCAAAATATCAGAGGGGAGAAAAACTTAAAATGGCAAGAAAAGAAGTTGTGCTTACCCAAGAAGGTCTGAGAAAAATGGAAGAGGAGCTTGAATATTTAAAATCAGTAAAACGGCGTGAAATTGCCGCACGGATTAAACAAGCCATTGATTTTGGTGATATCAGCGAAAATTCCGAGTATGATGAAGCAAAAAATGAGCAGGCCTTTGTGGAAGGAAGAATTGCAACTTTTGAAGAAAAACTAAGGAATGCCAAACTCATTGATGAAGTAGACATATCTACTGAGGTTGTCAGCATAGGCTCCAAAGTAAAGCTAAAAGATTTAGATACGGGTGATGTCTTTGAATACATGATAGTAGGTTCAGCTGAGGCTGATCCCGTTGAAAATAAAATATCCAATGAATCACCGGTGGGAAGTGCTTTGCTTGGGGAGAAAAAAGGCTCCGTAGTAGAGGTTTTGGTCCCTGCAGGCACTATAAGGTATGAAATCTTGGATATCATGAAATAAATAATGGAGGTTTTTTAATGGATCATGTAAATGACATTAATGAGATCCTAAAGGTTCGGCTACAAAAACTAGAAGATTTAGAGAAGTTTGGTGTAAAGCCTTTTGGTGACAAATATTCCTATTCTCATCACTGCCAGCAAATCAAGGACAATTTTGACGAGCTTGAAAATCAAAATGTAAAAATAGCCGGTAGGATCATGGCAATTAGGGGTCATGGTAAAGCGGCTTTTTTTGATATTCAGGACGATACGGGCAAGATACAGGTCTATATTAAAAAAGACAATGTTTCCGAGGATACATTCAAATTGTATAATTTACTGGATATTGGGGATATAGTAGGTTTAGAAGGGAATGTTTTTAAGTCTAAGAGAGGAGAAATTTCTGTATCCGTTGATGTGATGACACTCCTTGCCAAGTCACTTAGACCTCTGCCGGAAAAATGGCATGGTTTAAAAGACACTGATATAAGGTATCGGCAAAGATATCTAGACTTGATAGCCAATCCTGAGGTAAAACAAACCTTTCTTCTTAGAAGTAAAATAATAACGGCCATGAGGCATTATCTTGATGACCTTGGTTTCGTGGAAGTGGAAACCCCAGTCCTTTCACCGATAGCCGGTGGTGCTACTGCCAGACCGTTTATAACCCACCATAATGCATTAGACATGGAGTTATATCTCCGCATAGCCACTGAGTTATATCTAAAGAGGCTTATAGTAGGTGGATTTGAAAAGGTGTATGAACTAGGTAAAGACTTTAGGAATGAAGGCATTTCAATTAAACATAACCCTGAGTTTACGATGATGGAACTTTACCAGGCTTATGTCAATTATAAAGATATAATGGAGATAACAGAAAACATAACTGCTTATGTAGCTAAAGAGGTAATTGGCACTACAAAAGTAAATTATCAAGGCGAGGAAATTGATTTGACACCACCCTGGACACGAATGACAATGGTTGAGGCGGTAAAGAAATTCACTGGTATTGATTTTAATGAAATTCAAACAGATGAAGAGGCAAGAAAGATAGCAAGAGAGCTACATATAGAAGAGGTAGGAGACAAAGACTCAAAGGGTAAAATACTGAATCTTATATTTGAAGAGAAAGTAGAAGAGAATTTGGTACAACCTACTTTTATATATGACTATCCCATAGAAATATCACCATTGGCTAAAAAGAAGTATGACAATCCGGACCTTACTTACAGGTTTGAGGCTTTTGTCACACGCAGAGAAATAGCCAATGGTTACTCTGAATTAAATGATCCTATAGACCAGCGTGAGCGATTCTTACAGCAGTTAAAGGAGCGAGAAGCCGGTGATGAAGAAGCCCATGTCTTCGACGAAGATTATATAAATGCTCTTGAATACGGAATGCCGCCAACCGGTGGTTTAGGGATAGGTGTTGACCGCCTAGTCATGCTTCTTACTGACTCCTATTCAATTAGAGACGTTATATTGTTCCCTACAATGAGGCCTAAACAGTAAGAGAGTCAATACCGAAAATATTAAATACCTACAGCTAAAATTAAAAACAATAGAATTATGTAGTATACCGAAGCTTAATAAAATATACATGACGCAATTTGACGAAAAGGGTAATAACGACAGATATCGGTATTTGAAAAGACACCAAGATATATGATATTATACTTGAGCGGTCACGGGAAAGACAGCAAAACTCAGCAGTTCAACATTTTAGAAAAAAACAAAACAAAAGATGCTGACAAATATAAAACAACATGATATAATAAAAAACCGTGGCGTAAGAAGCACCTAGACAACTGAATCAGTGTTATGCCTGAGAGTTTCAAAAGATTTACAGCTTTAAAGGATTAAGAATATAACATG
>DUNY01000350.1 GCA_012839145.1 Thermoanaerobacterales bacterium | reverse complement strand
GAACCGGCAAAGGAAGAAAAAGTTCCGCTTTTGAGAACTAAGTTTCCGCTTTATGAAGCTTGTGGAGTATTATATGAAGCAGGTTTAGGGCACAGCCAAATAAAAGATAATGCTTTAAGTGCTGTTCCAACTGAAGAAGCTGAGTCACCCCAGGCCATGAGGCTCACATATGATGTGGTTGCAAATGATTTTAACAGTGCCGGTAAAGCGGCTGAACAGGCAAAAAGGGTATTAAAACAAATCGGTGTAGACCCTTCGGTGATACGTAAGGTTTCTATTGCTGCCTATGAAGCGGAAATGAATATTGTAATTCACGCTTATAAAGGAAAGTTGCTATTTAGCATCACTCCAGCATATGTTGAACTAATTGCCGAAGATCAAGGCCCTGGAATCTCTGATATTCAAAGGGCTTTGGAGGAAGGATATTCTACGGCTCCGGACCGAATTAGAGAATTGGGATTTGGAGCTGGTATGGGTCTTCCAAATATGAAAAGATTTACTGATATTTTTGAAATAGATTCTGTAATCGGAAAAGGGACAAAAGTAAGAATGGTTATTAATTTATAGCATGGTGAAAGCTGGTGATACCCTTGCAGCAATCCTACCATTCTGTTACTCTTGATGTCAAAAAATGCAAAGGCTGTACCAACTGTATAAAAGGATGTCCTACTGAAGCCATAAGGGTTAGAAATGGGAAGGCGCACATTTTAGATGACAAATGTATTGATTGCGGGGAATGTATACGTATATGTCCCAATAATGCCAAATATGCTTCTACCGATAGTATAGCCAGATTAAAAGACTTTAAGTTCAATGTGGCACTTCCCGCTCCAAGTCTTTTTGGACAGTTCAAGGAGGGCACTGCTGCAAAAAACATTGTGTATGCTCTTAAAAAAATCGGCTTTGATGAGGTGTATGAAGTTCCGCTGGCAGCTGAGGAGGTTTCAATTGTAATAAGGGAGTATATTAAAAAACATAATAACATAAGACCGCTTATTTCTTCATCTTGTCCTGCTGTTATACGCTTGATACAAGTGAGGTTTCCGGAGCTTATAAGAAACATTATTCCTATAAAATCACCTATGGAGATAGCTGCAAAGCGCGCCAAAGAAATACTAAATAAAAAGTATGGTATTGCTTCAGAAGAAATCGGGGTTTTTTTTATTAGCCCCTGTCCTGCCAAAGCAACGTCGGTTAAACAACCAATTGGGACAGAAAAAACCTACGTAGACGGGGTGCTTTCGATTTCGGGGATTTTCGGTGATATAGTCAAAAATTTGGATGGTGAAGAGTTTGAATCAATATTTAACAGTGCTTCAGGGATTGGAATAGGTTGGGGAAGGGCGGGAGGAGAAAACATGGCCATAGGAGGCGATAATTATCTTGCTGTTGACGGAATTCATAATTGCATAGAAGTATTGGAAGAAGTTGAAATGAATAAGCTTTTTGACATAGATTATATTGAATGTCAGGCATGTGTAGGTGGTTGCATTGGTGGTGCCCTCACCGTGGAAAATCAGTATATTGCCCGGGTTAAAATTCGAAGACTATCTGAAAAAATGGGCTGTCATACTTCTGTGGACGAAAAAAAGGTGTTGGAGCAATTTAATGAGGGATATTTCGACTTAGAGGGTAAAATTCATCCAAAGTCTTCCTTCAAGTTGGACGATGATTTGGTTAAAGCAATTCAAAAAATGGAACTTCTGGAGAAAACCGTAAAGGACCTCCCGGGACTGGATTGTGGCAGCTGTGGTTCTCCAAGCTGCAGATCACTGGCTGAAGACATTGTCAAAGGGCAAGCAAATGAAGCCGACTGTGTTTTTCGACTTAGGGACAAGGTAAAGCATCTGGCTGCGGAAATGTTTGACTTAGCACAAAAAATGCCTCCAACTATGGAAACCAAGGATAATGGGGAGTGATCCAAGTGAAATTAAAGGAATTACAGAAAATACTTAAATTAAAGTTAGTTACAAAAATCACAAATACCGATAGAAAGATACGAGGCGGATATGCTTCGGACCTTTTAAGTTGGGTAATGGCACATGCGAAGGAAAATGACGTTTGGATAACAATTCAAAGCCATCAAAATATTGTGGCTGTGGCTTCATTATTAAATCTCGCGGCTATAATTGTTGCCGAAAATGTAAACATTGAAGAAAATACATTAAAAAAAGCCGAAGAAGAAAACATACCCATATACTCCAGTGAAAGGTCGGTTTATGAAATATGTGGTATATTGTATAACACCTTATCAAAGGAGTCTAAGTAATGCTTGCAGAATGCCCGGTGGATTTTCATATTCACACTTGCCTATCCCCCTGCGCCGATGATGAAATGATTCCTATAAATATCTTGAACATGGCGAAATTAATGGGTACTAAAATACTAGGCATCTGTGACCATAATTCAGCTGCAAATGTAGAAGTAATGTTACAAATGGCACAGGATTATGAGATACTTGTTATTCCTGGAATGGAGGTACAAAGTGCCGAAGAAGTTCATGTGCTATGTTTTTTTGAAAGCTTAAATGATGTGCTAGAATGGCAGGAATACGTTTATAATCATTTACCTCCGATCAAGAACGACCCGCGATATTTTGGCTACCAATGGATTGTTGACGGTCAGGGAAATATTTTGGGTGAAGAAAGTCGAATGCTTTTAGCTTCTACCTTACTGACTGTTGAAGAAATCTCACAAAAAGTATCGGATTTAAAAGGTCTATTAATTCCGGCTCATGTTGACAGAAGGCACCACAGCATCATTGGCCAACTTGGATTTATTCCTGAAACAGTCAGAATTGATGCTGTAGAATTTTCAAAGGCAATTTCTGAAGCTAACTTTAGAAAAACCTTTAGTGATACAAATAAATACACCCTGATAACATCTTCTGATGCACATTGCTTGCAAGAAATGGTTTATCAAAAAACCTTTTTTTACGTAAAGTCTTTTAATTTTAAAGAAGTAAAGATGGCTTT
>DUNY01000422.1 GCA_012839145.1 Thermoanaerobacterales bacterium | reverse complement strand
TCAGCCAAAACATTGATATTTTGATTCCAGTCAAGGGAATTGTTCATCAATATTTTAGTATTATGTTTTTGTTTGAAATAGCTCTCGGGATATGGGAAAAGCGCTTCACTTTCAATAGTGTACATCACCGGAACATCCGTAAAAGCTTCACCGAATTTTTGTCTCATGAAGGATATAAAAGCGGAGAAGTTGAAATCATGCAGTGTTTGCAATGATGTCAAATCTCTTTGTGTCAATTTAATAAGAGGCTGGCTCACCCCATCAATGCCCGCCTTTTCACATTTTAGGCTAAAGGGGTTTTCATCGACAAGAACAAGGTTTAGAATGTGGTCTTTCCACAGATTCCCAACAGTCGGCCCTTTATAGGTTTCACTTTGTATCACCAGGCTGCTGAAAAATTCGTGGTAATCTGAGATAAGAACCGGATCCGGTGTTTCTCTCAAAGTTCTTTCAAGGATTTGTACGAACTTCTTGACAATAGAATCATTTAGTATGTTACGATAAATTAATAAGGATTTTGCCGCCATTTGTGCATCAAATATCCTTTGTCTAATGTTGTTCATGGATATCTCCTTTCAATCTTTATATACATCAGGCCGTCGGTCGCTGAGCACGGGATTTTGAGCTCTGGCTCTGTCAACCAGGCCTATATTTATCACTGTTGTCAGAATGTCGGGAGCATCATCACCTTCAATTAGGATTTCACCCCAAGGGTCCACTACCATGGACATCCCGGGATATGATACGTCCCCGGTCTTGCCGGCACCGTTTACAGCCACCACGAAAAATTGATTTTCTATTGCCCTGACTATGTTTAAAAGTTTCCAGTGGACTTCTCGGGGTCCCGACCACATTCCCGGAACGAAGAGCACTTTTGCGCCCTTGAGAGCTAATTGCCGCACAAATTCCGGAAATCTCAGATCATAGCCAAGGATGATTCCACAGCAGATGCCGTCGATGTCAAAGGTAACTGCATCGCTACCTTGGGCATGTTGTTCATGGCGCTGGCGGTGAACTTGGTCATAAGCGGCAATGATATTCCCTTGACGGTCTATTATGTATGCAGTGTTAAAGACATCCTTATCCCCTCTGCTTTCTATCACAGAGCCTGCCACTATGTTAACTGAGTTTTTTGCGGCTATTTCTTTCAATCTATTCACAGCAGGGGACCCATCATGTATTTTGGACTCTTTTTGATACCCACCTGATGTCCACATTTCAGGCAGGACTAATACATTAGGCTTTTTTCGCTGTTTTAAAGCTTTGTTTATCATGGTTTCGGCCCGATTTAAATTTGCATCGGGATCTTTGTATGCTACATCCATCTGGATTAATGAGATTTTGAGCTTTATTTGCTCCATCAGCTCTTGGCCTCCTTAATAATTAAAACTAAATGGTTTTGTTTGATTATATCAAAAAAATGCGTTTTTTTGTAAGGTGGTTGTAAAATTTGCGTCATTTACACTATATTACCAATATGATAGTATAATTCTTAGGTAATTATAAAAGAATATAGACGGGCAATGGGAATAGGATTGACATAGTAGGTGACACACAACCGTCCCCTTGACACCTTTTGCACTTTCAAACTCCCAATGGGAACAGTAGGTGACACAGAACCGTCCCCCTGACACCCCCCTGACACCTGAAAGGAGAATATGATTATGCACTTTTTGCACCATTTCAAACTCCATTTGTTGAAAAAGGCTCTTTTGCTGTTACTGCCGCTTTTTGTGTTTGCTGTAAATTTTTCTGTACCTTCATTAGCCGCCCAGGTGTTAAAAACCAATGAAAATCCCTCTGTAACGGTGCTCTGCTATCATCACATTATACCCGAAGCTTTGCCCGAAAGTCTAAATACCATTGTTACTCTTTCAGAATTTGAAGACCAGATGAAATATCTTTACGAGCATGGCTATTACACCGCCTCTTTAAAGGATATCCAAGAGTTTTTATATAATAAGCAAAAATTGCCGGAAAAAACAGTTGTGATCACTTTCGATGACGGTTATGAATCCAATTACATTTATGCTTATCAGGTATTGAAAAAGTATGATTTGAAGGCAGTGATTTTCATTATAGGCAGTAAAATGGTGGATGATGGGCAGGCTCAGGACCCGAATGCCATTGATAAGCTTTCCTTTGACCAGATAAAAGAAATGGCAGGCAGCGGCCTTGTGGAATTCGGCAATCATACCTTTGATGCCCATGATTTTATTAATGGTCAGCCCTATCTGCTTTCCATGGATCAAGACGGAGTATTGCTTGATTTTGAACAGGTAAACAATGTATTCAATAAAATTGGCCTTTCAAATCCCATAAGCATCGCTTATCCTTTTGGCAAATTCAATGATGCTTGGGTGACAGCTGCCAAAGTGTATGACTATAAGCTGGGATTCACGGTTAACAAAGGTTTCGTATATCAAGACTCTCCTCCCATGAATTTAAATCGGATAATAGTGCCTCCGGATACGACTCCGGAAAAATTCAGAGCCTTGTTACAAGATGACTCTCCTGCCCTTCCGGAAGGCTTTGAAGAATCCATTATGCTTCGTATAGGTTCAGATACGGCTTATGTATTTGGAAAGCCTTTGCTTTTAGAATCCGCCCCCATTATCGTCAACGGAGTTGCCATGACCCCTCTGGATTTTTTCAAGGAGCAGCTGGGATGTGATGTGATTTGGGATCCGATTTTATACCAGGTTGCAACAAGAGTTGGTTATGAAGATATAAGTTGGTTTTCCTTGACCGCTTATCCGGTGGATGGAAAGGTTATGGTGCCCGTAAAGCCTTTGGCTGAGGTCATGGGCTATGAGGTCCAGTGGCATCAAGAAGAGAAAATGGTGGAGCTAAAAAAGCCCTAAATAATTTAGGGCTTTTTATGTGCGTAGGGTATGGTAACAACTTGGCGGCGAAAGCCCATTTGTTTGTGTCAAAAGGACGGCAGACTGGGTGAAAAGTCACGGGATGGAAGTTGGTTAAGATTGGATCCTGAACGAAGCGAAGGAGCTAAGACTCTTCCCTGCGTTTAGAGTAATATAAAACATGAATTGGCGGGGTTGTTGACACCTTCACTTTTATACAGGTTTTGTAGCAATAGGCACCTGGCAACCATGCACTTTCCAGAGACGGACTGCGTTGACAGTGCATGGTGCTGTAGGGAGAATAATTTGTACCCGTACCCAATTATTCGCGTTCGCTTTCGGTTTCGTCTCCATGTTTCCAGTTTTCCATTAATTTTTGCACATCCTCGGGCATGGGAATAGTGGTAATTGCATCAGAGATACTCTCAATCATACCCGCCATGTACTTTTTCATTTCCGGGGGAAGGTTATCCGTCATGTTCTTAACCATTTCAGCGGCTTTTTCAGGGCTTAGTTCCACTTCGTCTATTCCCGCATCTTTGATGACCTGCTTAAGGGTTTCGGGATTTTCCGGGGTAATACCGAATTTTAAAAACACATCACCTAAATCTTCCGGGGTTTTCATTGACTCTTTGATTTCTTTTTTTAATTCATCAAACTTATTGTCCACTTTAGAATCCTCCTTTATAGTGATACTGATAAATTATTCAAAGGGGCAACATTTGGTGATATTGCATATTATAGATTAGGCTTTAAAGAAGTGGGCGAAGGAGGTTATGTATGGCTAAAGATGAAATCGAAATGGCCTTAGAAGAACTTGAGGCTCAGAGAAATATTTTGTTGAGTGCACTTAATGAGCTGGAAATCCCCGAACCTGACACAGAAGATTTGGAGTCAGAAGAGGTACCTGAAAGTCCTGAAGAAGATCCGGATTTGATGAAATTTGACATTAAGAAAGTTATGTATGAAGCCATAGCTTCAGGAAGTCTGAAGAATGTGCTTGAAAAAATGTCAACAGGTATGGATTTTACTAAAACTGCACTGAAGAGTATTACTGATATTATTGACAAGACTCGGGATAAGCTTGAAGGAAATATCGATGAAGTTTCCGGCCCCATGGGTATGCCCATTATGACAGATATGTGGCTGCCAATGTTTCTTACTCTCTTACAAACCCAGGAATTTCAACATCTGTTGGCAAATATGTTTGCTCAGTTGTTTAAAGACGTTTAAAAAATGGTGGGGCTAGCCTAGCTGCTTTTTGATTGGATTGATGTTTCAGGCATAAATGATAAATTTGAAGATAAGGTAATAAGTGCTCTAATCAGCAGGATTACTGCCACCAAAACAGCTAAAATATTATCGATTATTACCAGTGTGTTTCTGTTTTCGAGGGATTCTATGGGTTTAGACTGCTCAATACTTGGAGTTAATTTGGTTATGTTTGTCATGCTCTTTTATTCTCCCTTCATAGATTTATATTGAAACATTCTTAGCAAAGATATTTCGGTTTTCTTGCTTTCTAAATTAAAATATTCCGAGATGTTGTATTCTGTGAATATATGGTATTGGAATATCAAAATCTTTTTATTGTAACACCGAAAAAAGCAAATGCATATTATGTTATCAGAACAAGAAGTTCCTTTAAAACAGAGACTTCCCAGTGTAATAAAAGGAAGCCTTTTGAAACCCTTTAAACCGTTATGCATCACGAAAGAAAGGGGGAAAGCGCCATGACACAAACGATTTTCTGGATTTTCATTTTAGTATTTATCATCCTATTAATCCCGATAATCTTTTTACTGTTCCCATTACTCGGTAAAGAAGAGAAATAAATATAGAGGACTAACATGAAAGCCTTGGATTTTCCAAGGCTTTTCGGTATTTTTATGCTGTTTTTTATGAGGTTTTTAGACTTTTGTATCTTAAACCGCTTTTGATACATCGATAAGTCCGGCACCCTGCTTGGATTTTGAGTAGCCCATGTCTTTACAGGTCTTTATCAATACTTCTTTTACTCCTTTGGGGTCCAGATTGGATTTGGATAAAATCAATGCACAGGCTGCTGTCACATGAGGACAAGCCATTGAGGTTCCACTCATGGTTTTGTAACCTCCGTTTTTGTGTGTGGAGAGTATACCGGCACCCGGTGCCATAACATCCACTTCTGCACCGCCGCTGGAAAACCACGCCACTTTATCATCTGAATTGGAAGCGGCAACAGCTATAACTTCCGGATACCTGGCAGGATACATTACGCTGTTATCGCCCCCTGAATTTCCCGCGGCAGCCACTAAGACTATTTTCCGCTTATATACTTCTTTTACAGCCTTCTCAAGGGCTTTGCTCTTTTTGAATCCGAAACTCATATTGATTATTTGAACCTTGTTTTGCACACACCAGTCCAAACCCTCTATCACATCGGAGATATTACCCCTACCGCTTTTGCTAAAAGCCTTTACCGCATATATTTCAACTTTTGGTGCTGCTCCTATTACTCCTATATCATTGTCGAGAGCTGCTATGGTGCCGGCCACATGACTGCCGTGGCCATTATCATCAACTATGTTTTGACATTCAAGGACCCAGCCGGCTTTCTTGATATTGTCCTCTAAGTCCGGATGGCTTAGGTCCACACCGGTGTCAATAATTCCAACTCTCACTCCTTGACCGGCGGTGTCTTTCCAAACAGAGGGTGCACCGATCTTTTTAACACCCCAAGGGATTTCTTGACCCTGTTTTTTAATTTCTATTGACAGGGTTGGTATAACCTGAATTTTGCCCTCATAGTCGTCTTCAACAAACTCTATCATGGGGTCTTCTGCCAAACTTTGATACACGCCGAGATCACCGGTCACTTCGCAAAGGCATGCATTAATAAGGGGCAGATGTTTTTTTATTTTTATGCCGTGGTTTTCCATCAGGTACTGGCCCTTTCTCAAAGCAAAACCCTCTTTAAAACCAATGATCTTATATTCCTTGGTATCGGTGGTTTTCCGGCTGATAAAGAAAGCTCCTGCCGTTCCCACCAGAAGATAATACGGTATTAAAAGCAATGGAAACATGATTCTCCTCCTTCCCTTCAGTTTCTGATATAAAATATTCAAAGTAGCAGCCATTGGTGATATAGCATAATATACATTAGCTTTAAATATTGAAAGGGGGCCTTTTATGAAAAAGGATGAGTTGCTACGACAAGCATTGAAAGATATAGATAAAAAGAAAAGTCTGTTGGAAGAGGAGCTTAAGCAGCTTGATGAAAAAGCGGAAAGTAATGATAATCCGCTGACAGTTTCAGTAATGAACACTAAAAAAAACGCTCGACAGTTAATAACTTCTGGAAATTTAAAGAATATATTTGACAACATAATAAATAACATAGATTATGCAAAAACAGCGGTAATGAGTCTTTCCGATATTACGGAAAAAGCTCAGGATAAGTTAGAAGGGAAAGTTGAAGAAATAACTATTGCCAGCGGTATGCCCATCAGGAGTGATATGTGGTTTCCCATGGTATTGGGTCTTATACAAACTCAAGAATTTCAACATCTCATGGCAAATACGGTGGTCAGTGCAATAAAAGAAAGTTGAACTGTGTCACAGAAAAAGGATGATGCATATTATGTATCAGGGCAAAAGAAATGCCAAAAATGAAAGGAGGAACTCCAAATGACTCAAGCTTTGTTCTGGCTGTTTATAATCATCATCATCATTCTCTTGATCCCCATACTCTTCTTGCTTTTCCCCCTGCTTAGCAAGTAAGATCCCATGCACCATAAGCTAAGTTACCTTTGAATTGTCAAGATGCAGATCTTGCTAAAAAACCCGACATTTTTATAATGTCGGGTTTTTTGATTGTGAAAATTCCGCCCAATAAGGGGACCTGTAATTAGAATTTACTCAATACGTAAAACAAAAATCTCAAAAGAATTTGTACAATCTAGCAAAGTACAGTATAATATAAAGTATATGGCTATTCATGATATGTAAAAATTTAAGAGCAAAAATTATTTAAATTAACTATTTTAGAAGGTGATGAATATGGAAAAAAAAATCGGTTTTATTGGTGCAGGGAATATGGGGAGTGCGTTAATAACAGCGGCCTGTCGTGGCAATGACCCAAAGGATGTCATTATAACCGACTATTTACTAGATAAGGCCAAGGCCCTTGCAGACAAGCTAGGATGCTGTGTTGCCAGTGATAATGTAGAAGTTGTGCGCAGTGCACACTATATAATGTTGGCTGTAAAACCACAGGTGTTAAATTCAGTGATTAAAGAAATCAATCCAGTGCTTAAGGAATGTATTGAAACAGATAAACCCCGAGCATTAGTTTCAATGGCTGCCGGTGTGACAATAGAAAATATTAAAAAGAAATTAGATATAGAGCTTCCAATCATTCGCATAATGCCCAATACCCCTGTGTCTATCGGCAAAGGTATGATTTTACTTACTTCCAACAATAAGGAAGCAGTGGTCAGTGAAAAAGATTTTGATCAGTTTATTTCCATTATGAATGCAGCCGGCAAATTTGATCGTATCAGCGAAGAAGATATGGATGCAGCAAATGTTGCCATGGGCTGTACCCCCGCATATGCTTATATGTTTATTGAAGCTTTAGCCGATGGTGCTGTAATGACAGGCTTGCCCCGAGACAAGGCTATTAAATATGCTGCTCAGGCCGTTTTAGGTGCCGCTGCAATGGTAATAGAAAGCCGACACCATCCTGGAATATTAAAAGATGCTGTATGTTCTCCTGGCGGATCCACCATCGTTGGTGTTGCAGAACTTGAAAAACATGGTTTTAGAAGTGCTGCAATTCAAGCCGTATTAGGTGCTTATAATAAAACCATAGATTTAGGGAAAAACTGATTCTTAAACAGTCATCGTGAATCTTATTATTTAGTGAGAAATGTTCCTTTACAGTTGATACTAGCCATGTTATTTGCAAAGCCATATTCGTTTATTATATAATCAACCACGGTATATAAGATATAAAGGTGAGATGACAAGTGTAATCGAGGTGTAAACCATGAAGAAACAAAAAACCCAACGAATTGATAAAATCTTGGCCGCATCAGGTTATGGCAGCCGAAAGGATGTCAAAAAACTGATTAAAACGGGACAGGTTTCTATCAACGGAATTGTTGTAAATGATGCGGGATGTCATGTAAACCCTTCGGTGGACGAGATAGTAGTGGCAGGGAAGTATCTTGCATATCATGAAAATATATATATTATGATGAATAAGCCTGAAGGTGTTATTTGCTCCACTAGGGACAATGTGGAAATCACTGTCATCGATTTACTTCAAGGGGAATATTCACACCGGAAGCTTTTTCCGGTAGGCAGACTTGATAAGGATGCCCAGGGGCTTGTATTCCTTACCGATAACGGCAAGATGGCCCATAGGCTGCTGTCACCTAAAAACCGGGTTGATAAGACTTATTATGTGGAGGTTCGGGGAAAACTTAAGCAGTGCGATGTGGAAGCCTTTACTCAAGGCATAGAGCTTGAAGATTTTACCACATTGCCGGCAAAGCTGGATATTTTGGAAAGTGAGGATATTTCACGGGCTTATGTAACTATATGTGAAGGCAAGTTTCACCAAATAAAGCGCATGATGAAAGCTCGGAACAAGGAAGTGATTTTGTTAAAGCGGCTGACCCTTGGACCTTTGAAGCTGGACGATGAGCTTGCTCCAGGCCAGTGGCGAGAGCTGACAAAAGAGGAAATAGATTCACTTAGCTGACTTCTCCTCAATTTTAACTTGGTTTCAATGTAAAAATTCCTTCTGAGGCGAAGATGACGGCAAGGGATTCCTTTTAAACAAGAACGTTGTTGTTCTTAAAGCTGGCGATCAAAGACTGCCCCTACAAGGGACAAACGCAGCATGGGTAGCGTGCAGGACTATATTGGACCAGTCTTGCATAGTGCAGGACCAAGCTACAAGCAACAGGTCTTGATTTAGGAAGTGGTGCCGTTATCTTCACTGGAGTTACTTTCTACACTAAGATTAAACTTCATGTACAGCAAAAAAGCATAAAGAGGTGACAAGGGGTCCGTCCCCCTGTCACCCCCCCTGTCACCGGAAGAGGCGTCCTCATCGCTTCTTTGCGCTTTCCATGGCTTTTTTTACTGCATCGCGGTATTTTATTGAGCTGTGGGTAGCTCCGGTCACTATGTCCACTTGGTAGGAGTTTTCTCG
Organism: Thermoanaerobacterales bacterium; assembly: GCA_012839145.1. Classification (GTDB taxonomy): domain Bacteria; phylum Bacillota; class Thermosediminibacteria; order Thermosediminibacterales; family Tepidanaerobacteraceae; genus DUNY01. The sequence goes on along the minus strand of DUNY01000422.1, from coordinate 3,707 downwards.
GACAAATCTTTCGGGAAGCTCTTTGAATGCTTTTTTTGACGGTTCGTAATCGTATTTCTCAAAATCTTTTTCTTGACCTTTTGCATCAATATCTTTTAATACTGCATCTGTTATTTTATCGTCTTTTATTTTTACAACGGCTATACAATAACCGTGGTCATCGATTTCTGACCGGGCTTGAAACACTCCGTCAAAGTATTCTCCGTCTTTTTCGGCCCAGGAAGCCTTTACTAAAGCCCTCTGCACTGCCTGAATATAATGTTCGCTGCTGTGAGTGGCCCCGGTTACCACGTCCACATCAAAAGATTGGGCGGCAAGAAAGGTCCAAGGCAGTTCCGTATGGGCATTGACCGAAGGCTCATATTCGTAAGAAGCAAAATCCTTTTCCATTGAAATCTCATCATATTCTTTTAGTTTTACTTCAACAATCATATTGTTTTCTATAGTTACGGAAGCACCGGAGTATCCTTTACTGTCCACATCGGATACCGCAGTATAAGTACCGTCGATTAAATCCGGCAAACTTCTCTCTATAAGGGCTTTTCTCAAGGCGTTGTCTACCGCCTCTTTATATTTGTCGGTACTATGGGTTGCGCCGGTAAAATTATCGATGTCCGGGGAATTACTTTCCACAAACCATTGGGGCAGTTTGGCATGGGCTTCTTTAGACGGTTCATGGGGGTATGTTTCAAAGTCTTTCAACTCCCCTTTTTCATCCACTTCTTTAAGCTTGACTCCGATTATCCTGTCATCTTTGATTTCTACAAGAGCTATACCGTAGCCATGATTGTCGGCCCTGGACCGTCCTTGAAAAATACCATCAAAGTATTTCCTTTGCCCATCTTTTGTTTTTGCACTATTAAGCGCTCTTTTTAACGCCTGTCTGTAACGGTCAAAGCTGGCAGTAGCACCGCTTATCCCTTCCACATCAATACTTTGAGCTTTGATAAACCTTTGAGGCAGCACTGCTTGAGCCTGAACCGACGGGGCATACTCATAAACGGAAAAATCCTTTTCAACAGAAAGCTCCGTAAACTCCTTCAATACAACATGGGTCATTTTGTCGTCTTTCAATGTTATCATGGCCATTGCATAGCCGTGATCGGAAGCGTCGGAATAGCCTATATAAGTTGTCCTTTGAAGAGGCATTGGTGTTATTTCCTCTGTGTCTTTTTTTCCGGATAAATTAGAACAAGCTGTAATTAAAAGCATAGTGCTTAAAAGCAATATAATAATAATTTGCTTGTATTTCATAATGGGCCCCCGTTCCGGGTAACAATGAAAGCGAAGGTGACAGGGGACGTACCTCTGTCACCTGATGTTTCCTTACACTGTCTTAATCCTTGTTTATTTACTTGAATCTTAATACGATTACAGCTGAAAGTCAATTAGGTAAATGGTATGCATGAGGTGTCAAGGGGTCCGTCCCCCTGTCACCTTTAGTCTATTTGTATTCTGTGAACATAGGTATTTACTACTTCAATATTATCATCATTTTTCTTATACTGTACCCAGTAAGTAAATATTCCAATTTGCTTATAACCTGTATATATCTCTGTTTTCGGTTCAAGTATTTCTTCATTGCTTTGAATGCAATGTTCTACAACATCATAAACATCTTCTTCTGATATATGCAACATATCCATTTTATCATAAATTTCTTCAGATATTTTCAATTTTACGCTGTACTTCTTTTTTTCTATCTCAAAATCCTCTCCCCATATCTCCTTCAGTAGATGTTTCTTAAGCCTGATTCTGTTCTTTCTTAACTCAGATATATGGAAAGGCTTCTCCAATGGCTTAACACCAAGAACACCATCTAATATGTGATTGCATTTCTTGTCCGCAGACAAAAACAAATTTCTGCAATTCATGCAATACGTAATGTATGGAAGTTCAGATTCGTTAATTGAAGAATTCAGCATTTTGTGAAATACCTCAGGATTTGCAGGATATATGTGGCCTCCCATCCCACAACATCGAGCTTCAGGGCCGCTGCTGTTAAGCTCTACCAATTCAGCCCCAAGCCTATTAGACAGATTTCTGACCGATGTTTGCATTTTGGGAAAATTCCTGCTTGAGCATGGGTCAAATACAGCCCAGTCTCCATTAATGGATGAGGCATTTTCCGGTAATCCCCTATCAGCTATATATTCATAAATCGATATACACTCGAGCTCATCGGCATAATTACTGAATGTTTTTAAACAGGAAGGGCATGCAGACACAAGTATCGGTTTACCTAGATTTTCCCACTCATTCTTGAGCTTATCCAGTACTTTTTTCATCAGGTCTTGGTTCCCCGCCCATAGAGCCGGAACACCACAGCAGCCAAGCATCAGTGCTGTGTCAGGATTCTTTTTGAGCATATATCCATATGCTCTTTCCACATGCTCAGTACCGGATGCGGTCATTTGACATCCGGGGAAGAACATATAGGTTGCTGTTTCATATCCAGGAGCTGCTTTAACAGCATATGCTTCACTTAAGGCGCTCATCATATCCCGCAAATAAAAATCGTGAAACGGTGGGGGAAAATGTCCGCTTTCATACAGCATTTTTTTACTTTCGATAAGTATATCTTCAACATTTATATCCTCCTGGCACACAGCACCGCAAAGTCCGCATACACTGCATGAAACAATCATTCTAGTACCTACGCGTTCAAAAAGTCCTTCATCTGCGGATTTAGCCATTTGGGCATCGCTTTCAACCTTCCGGGGCAGTAAATCCATATGCTGTAAAAAATCACACCTATCCTTGCATTTTGTACAGTCACATAAAATGCAGCGCTTAGCTTCTTTTACAGCTTCTTCCTTAGTATAGTATTCTCCATTTAAGGGGATAATCGGTTGAGCATTATCATTATACTCCACCGGTATTTTACATGACGGGTCGTGGTATGTATCCGCCTGTCCGTCCATTTTCCCTACCTTGATATACTTCTCAATGGAAGCAGCAGCAATCATTCCATCCATAAGTGCTTCCATATCATTGCAACCGGTGACTTTACCTCCTAGAAAAACTCCTTTTTTGGAAGTACCCAGACTTTTACTGTTCCAAGATTTTAATAATCCAAAATCATTTCCGTGCTTTCCGGTGGCTATATAAACAGCATCATAATCAAGGTCATCCAAAGTAATAATCTCTTGATTAGTTTCCAATGTATAATTTAAATACTTGAATTGAAGCTCAAATTCATCATTCAGATCATCTGCGTCTATGAGATCCTTCAGGCTTCCTCCAACAGAGTCTTCTCTTTCGAAAATAGTAACATTATATCTTCTTGTTGACAATCTGTGGGCACAGGCCATACCGGAAAGGCCACCACCAATAATGGCTATTTTCTCCTTTCTACCCGGCAGATTATAGTTAATGGGCTCCTTTCTATCTGCATATCTGACAACAGCAGCTTCAAGTTTTAAAACAGATATTTTCTCAGGACAAATCTCGTGGCAGTTTTGATTGCATATTTTAGATACGATACCCGGGAATATTACATTTTTTGCGTACTCCCTATATGCCCCATTAAAGTTGCCTCTTTGTAATTTTGATAGAAAGTCTCTTGTTTTAAAATTTATTGGACAGACAGAAGTACAGGGCGGATTACTGCCCTGTACACAATCTCTCGTATATATATAATTGCTATCTATCATATACAACCACTCATTTCTAATAGATACAATTGACTAATTTTACTGATCATC
>DUNY01000104.1 GCA_012839145.1 Thermoanaerobacterales bacterium | reverse complement strand
CCAAAGGGGTAAAAATACAGCTCACCTGTAAGAGCCGCCAGAGCTGCGGTGATCAGCATTTCTTTATAATAACTTTTTATGTGCAAGCTATCACCTCCCCATAGGGAATGTTGTTATATTTAAAACAAGCTTATTCAGTAATATTATACCAAAATTCATTATTTATTTCTTGTATTTAAAGCTTTATAGCATTTAAAAAAGCACCAATTGGTGCTTTACGTAGACTTTCAATTATTTCTGTTATCTACTTAATAGATGCTGTCAGTTTTTTAGAAATTCAGGCTTTCAAAGAGTATTGAATTACTTAAAGTTTTCTGTGAAATATTTTAAAAACTGCCAGAGCAATCAACAAAAATCCAGGTAAATACTTGGTCAAGTTTTGATTTAAAAACACTGATTCTTTCCGGCCAATATGAAGGCCTACCTTTAAAAACAAAAGACTTGTTATGCTGACTAATACAGTGGTTAGTATTATGTTATATCCTGTAGCGGCAGCGCCTAAACCGGCACCCAAAGCATCAAGAGCAAGGGCCGACCCTAATAATAAAGCTTCTTTTATATCAATCATCCCTGAAGTATCAGTATCAGCCACAGTGGGTTCTCTTAATATTTTTACAACAAGACCCAGTGGTCTTATGCGAAAAACAGCGACAGCTTCTTTGCTTTTTTTGTCACTGACCTTTGAGTTTGCCTCCAGCAGAAACCATATACCCAAAAGAAATAAGAGAATAGACCCTATAAATTTTGCTTTAGTTGGATGAAGTCGGCTGATAACTATATTCCCACAAATCATTGCTGTTACAAAGGCACAGGATGTTGTCAATACTATTATAATCTGAGAAACCCAAGGTATTTTTATTTTTTTCATCCCGTATATAATTCCAACGGATAAACCATCTATGCTTACGGCAATTGCAAGGATTATTCCTGTAAAAAAGGTCAATCAACATCTCCCCTTTATCTATGTGAACCGAAACTGTTTTTCTATAAATACCCGTTTATTTATTCATTTCCGTTGATTTAGCTTTCAAAACTTCTTCCTGAAGAAGCTGCCATATCTCTTTGAAAAGAGCACCAAAATTGGGCGATGAGCGTAAAGACAAGATATCTCTAGGTCTTGGAATATTAATGGGAACTATGGCTTTTACCTTTCCTGGATGGGCGGTCATTACCATTATCCTATCTCCAAGAATAAGAGCTTCATCAATGCTATGGGTTATGAAGAGGGATGTTTTACCGCTGCCTTCCCATATTTTTAAAAGTTCTTGCTGAAGAATCAGTCGATTTTGTTCATCTAGAGCTCCAAAAGGCTCATCCATAAGTAGTATTTCCGGATCACTTACAAAAGCCCGTGCTACATTGATTCTTTGTTTCATCCCACCGGACAGTTGGTGAGGAAAAGCATTGGCAAATCCGTCAAGCCCCATTAATCTTAAATATTGTCCGGCTACCTCCCGCCTCTTTTCCCGTGAAAATCCTCTGATTCTCAAGCTGTATGCCACATTTTCAACTACCGTCATCCACGGAAAAATGGAGTCACCTTGAAATACCATTGAGGTCAAAGGCTTTTCCGGATTTTTCGACCTCATAATCACCTTTCCCCGGGTTTGCTTTTCCAAGCCTGCCAAAATTCTGAGCAATGTAGTTTTGCCGCAGCCACTGGGTCCCACAATACATAGAAATTCACCTTCTTTTACTGATAAATGTATATCTTCAAGAGCTATTACTTTTTTTTGACGAGCATAAAAAACTTTTGTCAGTTTTTCAAGAAGTATGGCCTCGGTGGGATACAAAATGCTCACCTCCTATTGTTTACCCAAGGTATTACCATTCTTTCAATCATATCTAGAAGATATGAAAAGATGTACCCCAGAAAAGCCATTGTTATAAGAGCTACAAACATTTTCTCTATATCAAACATGTCATAAGCCCTCCAAACCATCCACCCCACCCCCGCTTTAGCTGCCGAAAGCTCCGCTGCCACTATCAAGAGCAGTGCAGTGCCCATGCCCAACTTGAAACCTGCAAATATCATAGGTAATGCTCCGGGAAAAGCTACCGTAGAGTAAAACTGAAAAGGAGTTGCTCCGAAGTTTTTTGCTACATCCAGATATATATCATCGATATTCAGTACACCAGCCATTGTGTTTATCAAGACCAGATAGAACACACCTATGGCTATGGTGAATATTTTTGATGCCTCACCTAAGCCAAAAATTATCAGAATCAGCGGCATAATTGCCAATTTTGGAATGGGAAAGGTAGCTGCTACCATCGGCATAAGACTGGCTCTAACCGGTGGAAAAAGCCCCATTGAAAGGCCCAGGATTACCCCGGGTACAGCTCCTGTCAAGAATCCCAGTAGTATTCTTTGAGCACTGATAAAGGTATGATACAAAAGCTCCCCGGAATAAAACATGGGCAGCATGGTCTTGAAAATCATGACAGGGCTTGAAAACAGCCGAACATCAATAAACCCTAATCGTGCAAATATCTCCCACAACAATAAAAGCAGTGATGGGGATAAGAAAGCAAGTACTTTTAATATAAATGTCTTATCAATCAAAATTGTCTTAGATTCACCTTTCTCTTCCTTAATGATAATCCGCCCAAAGGTTTCATGAATGTGTTCTTCCAGCAAGCTCATATTGTTTATCTCCTTTCCATTAAGGTGGCCGAAAATCGGTATTCGATTTTCGGCCACAGATGTTACTTATTTACCGTATTCACCCAATACTTTCACGGCATATTCCGCAAATCTATTATCCACTACATCTTCGGCCTTTAATTCACCTTTTAACAAGCCTCTTTGTATATACCAATCAAGATCCATTTGAACACCTTTCATTCTCACAAATCCATCAGGATTTAGGCCCACTGGAAACATTTTTTCGTAAAGCTCCTTTTCTTTAACAACTGAATACTCCGCAAGAATTGATATCATTTCTTCTTTATTTAAATTTTTAAAGAAAGCGTCATTATAATCCCGTAAGGCCTTAATATAGGCCACCATGAACCGATTCGCCACTTCCGGTCTGTCTAACATACTCTTTCCATAAACCAAAAGGGCAGTTTGAGCATCAGGGTCATACTCTGAAGGATCTTTCCAAGGATCTGCTATGTCATTGGCAATTGCAGCGGCTACAAAGGGTTCGATTATCATACCTCCGTCTATGCTTTTGTTACTCATGGCTGCTACGATGTCAGGAAAGCTTCTGATAACCTGTAAGTCTACATCATTTGTGGTCATTCCGCCCTGATTCAAGACCCGGTCCAGAGCAATTTCATCAAGGGATGCAGTCCCCACTACAGCCAGCTTGCGCCCCCTTAAATCCTCAAAGTCTTTAATTTCATCAACAAGATCTTTTCGAATCATTAATCGATAATATCCCTGACCTGCTACATTGATCCCTTTATCTCCTACAATTTTTATCGGTATGTCTCGAAGGATTGCATTAAATAATCCTGATGCCGTAACGGTACAGCCCACATCCAACTGACTGGCTCCCAGTGCGTTTATCATGTCCTGGCCGGTATTGAAGGCAACCGATTCGATTTCGATACCCAGTTCCTTGTAATAACCTTTGGCCATTCCTATGAGCACTCCACCATCGGAGACAACCTCCTTCATTCCCACCGTTACCTTTACGGCCGGGGAAAGAGGCTCAAGTTCAAGTTTTTCTTCAACAGTTTGTTCTTTTTGCACCTCTTCGCCTGTCACATTCGGTTCATCTTTTACAACTTGCTGCCCGCAACCTAATGTAAGCACAGTTAACAGCATCGCCAACGCTAAAAATAACGCAATACGTTTCAAAAAAACCACCCCTTTTAAAAAATTAACCTTCTTTATATATATTCTTGTGGACATAAATAGGTTACGGCCTACGCAACATTTTATTTCCTTGGCATTACATAAAAAAAAGGAGCTGTAACAGCTCTTTTTATAAGAGAGTGAATTTTTAGGGACGGTT
>DUNY01000247.1 GCA_012839145.1 Thermoanaerobacterales bacterium | reverse complement strand
CCTCTTCTAATCATCATCATAGGTTTAATCCAAATAGCAACAAATTCGGTTTCAAAACTGGGAGGAATAATAATCATAATAATAGGAGCAATGCTTCAACTTCGCAAACTGGAGTTGATAGATGCAGGATTGGGTAAATTTTTCTGGCCCGTACTACTTATTCTTGTAGGCATTAAAATCCTAACTCATAAAACACATGGTAGCTGGACTAATACCGATGATCTAGTAAATTGTTTTGCAATATTTTCAAGTATTGTAAATAAGAATGCGTCAAGGAATTTTAAAGGTGGCAGCATTACTGCATTTTTCGGTGGAGCTGAAGTAGATATGAGAAATGCGATTTTATCACCTGAAGGAGCTTTTCTGGATATATTAGTGGCTTTTGGCGGTATCGATCTTCGGGTTCCACAGGGCTGGAAGGTTGCAACATCGGGCATACCAATCTTTGGAGGTTGGGAAAACAAAACCGAAATCATAGAGAGCTTGCAGCCGGCAGCTCCCGTCTTAAATGTCAGATGTTTAGCAGCATTCGGAGGAATTGAGATAATGAATTAAATTATATGCTGGGGCTTTTGGTAGTTTGGCGCCCTACCGAGTGCCAGTAATTTTAATCAAAAATTGGGATGGATTATTTTCAACTCATAATATATAATTTTCTTAACGATTTGCATAGGTGGTGCTAAAATTGAAAGTAATAATCGCCGGAGCCGGCGATATAGGAACTGAACTTGCAGAAAGATTAATTGCAGATGATCATGATGTGGTGGTTTTGGAAAAAGACAGTGAAAAAATTACTAGTCTTTCAAACAAACTGGACGCCATGTTGGTGCAGGAGACCGGTCAGCGTATTGCTGCTTTGGTTGACGGGGGCATTGAAGATGCAGATGTTTTCATTGCCGTAACAGACAGTGATGAATTAAATATCATGTTTTGTATGATTGCGAAAAAGTTGGCCAAAATAAAAACCGCAGCACGGGTGAGAAATCCGGAATACAGCAGTTCAAACATGATGCTTACAAGCGAACAGTTGGGTATAGATATTATGATTGATCCGGAAAGGTTGGCGGCTCTGGAGATAGCCAAGCTCATAAAAAACCCTGATGTAAATGAAATCGAATATTTTGCCGGAGGGAAAATAGAACTTATAGCCCTTCGAGCTGATAAGGACTCGGAACTGATTAATCAGCCACTGACGGCCTTACCCATATCTCCGGATTATTTTGTAGTTGGGATCTTCCGTGAAAATGGTGAGATTATTATCCCCAAGGGTGAGGATAGGTTTATGTCCAATGATATGATATATGTTATAAAAAGGACCGGTACCCTCACCGAATTTAGCAGTATGGTCAGAAGCGAAAAAAAACGGGTTAAAAGCGTGATGATACTTGGTGGAGGTAAAATCGGATTTAAGCTGGCTAAGATTTTAGAAAGTTACAAGAAGAACGGTATAACTATAAAGCTGGTGGAAAAATCCCCGGAAAAATGTCGTATCTTAAGTGAAAATCTCAATAAAACCTTGGTACTAAACGGAGATGTGGCTAATATAAACTTTTTAAAGGAAGAGAACATAGAAAATGTTGATATGTTAGTGTCTGTAACTGGATCAGACGAATTAAACATTTTAACGTCCATATTGGGTAAAAAATTGGGTGCATCTAAAACTATTGTGGAAGTTAACAAACCTGACTATGAAGTTTTAATGCAGGCTTTGGAAATAGATTCATATGTAAGTCCCCGGTTGCTGGTGGCAGGAAGATTGTCCAAGCTTTTCAGAAGATCAAGTATCATATCGGAGACTTACTTAAAGGACGGCAGGGCTGAAATAGTTGAACTTATTGTTTCCAAGGATTCTCCCTTGATTCATCAATACATGAAAGAATTGCGCCTATCTGCTCAAGGTATTATTGTAGGCGGCATTCTCAGAAAAGGAAAAGCCATTATTCCCAGAGGAAATGATGTGATTTTACCTGATGATCACTTAATAGTCTTTACCCAACCTCAAAATGTCAAGCAGGTAGAAAGACTCTTTTGTGGGTATAAATCTGCCTTGAAGTATGACGGGACTTATGGAGGGATGATACCCAATTGAACTTAAATACTGTACGCTATATTCTCGGTACTCTGCTGATAGTTTTGGGGGTAGCCATGGTACCATCCCTGGGATGGTCAATTTATTACGGAGAAAATGCTATAAATGCCTTTTTATATTCAATTGTTGCAGCCATAGGTGTTGGGCTGCTATTGCGAATAAAAGCTTCTTTAAAAAAAGATTTAGGACTAAGAGAAGGACTTCTGATTGTAACACTGGGCTGGATACTGGCTGGTATTTTTGGTGCTTTGCCTTTTGTATTTCATGGTTCAGCAGCTACCTTCATTGACGGTTTTTTTGAGGCCGTGTCGGGATTTACCACTACCGGAGCTACGGTAATGAACAACGTGGAAGCACTTCCCCGCGGTTTGCTCTTTTGGAGGAGTTTTACTCATTGGCTGGGAGGAATGGGTATAATAGTGCTTTTTCTTGCGATTCTGCCCGGAGTAGGAGCCGGAGGATTTCATATGTTTCGTGCGGAAGTTCCGGGTCCATCTGTTTCAAAGTTATCCTCAAGAATTGCCCATACAGCAAAAACCCTGTGGTATATATACTTAGGCTTGACAGTGCTGCAGACTGTGCTGTTGATGTTCGCAGGGTTTAATTTGTTCGATTCCCTGACCCATACTTTTGGCACCGTGGCTACGGGAGGATTTTCCACCAGAGCCTTGAGTGTGGGCGCCTTTAAGAACCCTGCGGCGGAAACTATTATATTAATATTCATGGCATTATCCGGGATCAATTTTAGCCTATATTATTACCTGCTGAGAAAGCAGTGGGATAGGGTATACAATGATGAGGAATTAAAGTTTTACCTTGGAGTCATCCTAGTCACCACCCTTTTGATTGCATGGAATATAAGAGGTTTAATTCCATCTAAGGCTGACCTTCTTAGGTCCAGTGCCTTTCAAGTGGTTTCAATAATGACTACCACCGGATACGCCACAACCAATTTTGACCTATGGCCGACCTTTTCCAAAATGCTGCTGTTACTGCTCATGTTCTTTGGGGGATGTGCAGGCTCTACCGGAGGGGCTATGAAGCAAATCAGGGTGCTGATTTTATCAAAATACTGCGGTCGAGAAATGCTCCGTACACTTCATCCTAAAGCCGTTATTCCAATAAAAGTAGGAGGGAAACCGGTTCCTGATGATATATTGAGAAATATTATGGCTTTCAGCTTTATATATATTGCCGCATTTGTTTTCGGCTCACTTTTTATTGCAATGTTAGGACAGGATATGATAACATCTGTTTCATCTGTGGCGGCCACTTTAGGTAATATCGGTCCCGGACTCGGTAGTGTTGGGCCCGAATCTACCTTCAGTGAAATACCTCAAATCGGTAAATTGGTCCTAAGCTTTCTAATGCTCATGGGGAGGCTGGAGCTATTTACAGTAATACTGTGTTTTACCCCGGGTTTTTGGCGAGGAGTGCCAATTTTGGGGACGGTACCAAAACATTCACGAAGAATGAATATTTAGGGTCGGGTACAAAATATTCGCAGAGAATCAACAAGGAATATTTAATATTAGGTTATGTTATTTGTATAATGGACAACCAAAGCATCGTCAATCACTTTTCTACGATATTTTACAACTAACAAGATGATAACACAATAAGAATACTGAATGATTATTACTATTCAACTTCATTCATATATCAGCCTTTCATTTATCTAAGACTGATTATACCTTGGCACAAAAAAAGAAACGACCTTATTTTATGCTTAATCGAAATTCATCTCCCACTTTCACTTCGTTTAGAAGTGGGAGATGAATTTCGGAAATCTGTTAAAAATGGATAGTTCTAAAAGAAAATGCAGGAGAAACTTTAAGACGGTTCGTAGGTAGAAAATCTTCTTGCGAATGTAATGAACAATTAATAACTGCATTAAAAATCCACCGATGAATAAAAAGGCCCCGTCCCTAAATATTAAAAAAAAGAGTATTGACAGAAAATAATGGGCATGTTAAAATATTATCAAAGACCATGAAGGTCATATATTAACAATAAGTAAAATATAATAAAATGACTGAAGAAAAACCATGAAGGTTAAGCTGTATGAAACGGCTTTGTTCATGGTTTTTATTTTTTCCATTAGGTAAATTATG
>DUNY01000049.1 GCA_012839145.1 Thermoanaerobacterales bacterium | reverse complement strand
ATATCATCATGCAGACCAATACAAGAATCATTATGTACCGCTTCATTATACCTAAACTTCCAAACTCAAAATTATGTAAATTATCCTTACTTCACATAATTCTACTGTTGTGAAATAACACTTCAGTTTTAATACTTGACAATTTCACACCAGGACGGTGCGGCCTTGAATTCAATTGCACATAATGTTCCGCGTGTTCCAGAAGTTTAATACTACATTCATACTATCTCAGATTTTTGGAACACGCTGTTATACGGAGCCGTATGCCACACGGAGCCAGCCCCTCAAATCACAGTCTTTGAACACATAACAAATATTTCGTCTTAGATAAGTTAAAACTTAAAATTCCAAGACTCTAAATGCTTCATACCCACGTATATCCCTTACTTAAAACTCTCTTTACTTCTCTATCGAAATCAGATTCATACAATCTGTCTTGTTCCTCTCACAATCATTGTAAACCTTTATTCAAAGACCAACCCGTTTAGTTCTGCCTTGATACTTCGCCAATTTGGGAGGAATTTATCCATATATGCCGCAAATACTTCAGAATCTAATATATTTATATGTATGTATTTTATCTGCATATTCTATTATGGTATCTGGGTCAAAATAGTTTATATCAAAATGAACATAATTAAAAAAATCATCATTATCATCATGGGGAAGCTCGTCTTCTTGAGCGAAAAGATCGATAAGGTATGAAGCATGGTTTACTTTGTTTTCATTTCTCTCATTCTCATCTTTTAAAAACTCTTCTCTCAAGATTTTCCATGCTTCCTTTAATCTCTCCCTTCGGTATTCATTATCCATATTTTGAGCCTCCTAAATACCTTTAAAGCACTACCTTAGAGTTTTTGTTGAACTGGAAAACTGAATAACATCTTAACTCATAATCAACTTTGCTACTGGCTGAAAGCCGCGGGTTTTCAAAAATCTAACATTATGCTCAAAATTATTCAAAGCATCAAAAGGATTAATAAGGTCAAAGTTCAGTTTCTCCAACATAGCTCTGTCTATTTTAACCGATAACATTGTGATATTGTCAACTTTCCCTACTTGGGTATCTAATACATCTGTTTGGATGTTTATAATCACAGTTTTTATTGGTAGTAATCCAAATATATTTCGTGCTATACGCAATGTCAGGCCTGATACATACCCCTTTATTACCGCATAATAGTCGGTCTTGTTGTATTTCCTTATGGAAAGCTTCCCGGTTTTGGTTAAAGTCTTGTAATGAGTTGGAATTACATCATCAATATTTATATTACACTCTATTATTAGAGTATCCCCGTCAGAAGCTTGAAATTTAAAAGAATCAATAAATCCCGCCAATTCATTACAAAATTGAATATCCTTTAGTAATTTTATATAGGCCTTTGGATTCTTTTGCAATATCGATTGAGATACTTTTCTTTGATTTTCCCAGGATTTATAGAGCTTTTTGTCCTCTTTTATGGCTTTTTCTACCTCTTCTTCTAGTTCTTCTCTACGCTTATCATCTAAAACCTTAAAAACTTTTCCTAAAATATTCGGTTTGTAACTATGTAATTTATCTAAGGCTGACACTTCATTTGGCCCCTTTTCTCCCACATTAAAGGGTGCCGGTTCTTTGACTATTGATTCCCAATCATATTCATAATCACATTCTTTATGAAAAGAAGTTATGTATTCTATGAAATAATTAAAATCCGCCACCTCTTTGAAGGGGTCAACATAATCCTGGCTACTTGTCAGTTGAGGTTTGTTCCCTGGCTTGGCATGGCTCTTAGTATAGTAGAGCCCTGATCCTGGTACACCTATTGATGAGGTCCTCCTACCCGTTGAGCTTATTGTATGCCTCACACCCTTTCCGCCAAAGCTAACACTTGTACTCTTTTTACCTATATTCAATCGCACTCCAGGGGCTACTTTGAAACTCTTTCTAAATCTAAAACCCATAATAACCCTCCGTTTTTAAACTTATCCGTTCCTTATAAGAACTTTAAACATTTATTCAAATACCAAACCATTCAACTCTGACTTAATACTTCGCCAATTTGGAAGGAATTTATCCATATATGAAATAAATCGTTCATTGTGTAGCCGCTCAAGTAAATGCACCATCTCGTGCACTATGATGTATTCAAGACAAGCAGGGTTCTTTTTGGCAAGTGCTAGATTTACCCATATCCTCTTGGCAGTTGTATTGCAGCTACCCCATCTAGTCTTCATTAATCTTACTCCCCAAGACTCAACCTTTACCCCTATTATTTGTTCCCATTTTTCTATTAGGGGAGGAATTAAAGCTTTTAATTCTCTGCGATACCACTCTTTCATAACATTTTGTCTTTGTTCTTTGGTACTACCTTCACGCACAAATAAATCTATATAAGTCTTGTTGCGGATTTTGACTCCTTGTTTCCTTTTATTCGTATAATTTACATTTAAGAGATAGCGCTCTCCTAAAAAGTAATGACTCTCACCGGATACGAATTCTCTTTCAGACTGTCTCTCCTGTTTTACAAACTTTGAGCGCTGTTTTTTTATCCAAGACAATTTAGATATTACAAAAAGCCTAATAGCCTCATCATCCATTCTCTTTGGTGCTGAAATTCGAACTCTGCCATTAGGCGGATGCACTGATAGATGGAGATTTTTTATGTTTTTCTTGATTAATTCAATTTCTATGTCATTAACAATGAGTTTTGCCACTAATACTCCTCCTGCTTATCTACTAACAATAATATTTCTTCTGCTAATCTTTCATCAGGTATATGTTCTTTTATTAAAGACAGCATAAGTCTTTTCTTGATTTTATTGCCTCTCCAGCCACTTGGTGCTTTTTTCTTAATCTTTTCATGCAAGGAAATAGCCAATCCCTCATCTTTACCTAAATTGTCAAATAGAGCTCTTATAGCTTTGGTATTGATATTAGCAGGGTAATCTTCAGCTGTTTCCGGTTTTTTTGACTTTCTGGCTATTTCAACAACTCTATTTAAATGTTCTTCATACGATATTGCTGCCGCTTTTCTTTGCCTGATTACTTCTTCTAAAAGCACTGACATCCTTTCATAGTATTTGGGGTTTGTGGGCTTTTCTTCTACAATCAATCGGCGTACATTGTTTTCAATAACTTCAGCTGCAGATTCCTTGTCTTTTCTAATATTATCAGGCAATTCTTTGACAAAATCTGCTCCACGATTAACGATCAGGTCAACTAATGTCATATCTTCAAAGGCAGAAATCTGCCTACTTTCATCAGCACTTATATAGTTGTCTATTAAATGTCTCATAGCCGGTTCATAGGATTTTAAATCTATATCATCTTTTGCTGCCAGCATTACTTCCCTGCGGACAGTGTTAAAATGCTCTACATCATTCTTTATATCTTGAATTTCCTTGTGAGTGTATCCGGCCTCCTCCATCTCGTTGGCAATGTTGGCATATGCCCTGATTAGTGAGGTAGTGTATTTATAAAGGGCTAAACGCTTTTCTTCATTTTCCTTTAGCTCTTCCTCACTTCTGAAAATATTTTCCCAACAGAAATACCTAATGTATTGACGAGTATCTTTAGGCGGGGCCACCGGCTCACACAGTGCCTTTACTTTTTCCAAAGCTTCATCCAGACGTTCTTTGGCTTTTTCCAGTCTATTGCTGAGCAGGCCTTTAACATCCTCCTCATCATATCCGGAAAAGGCCTCAGATGTATAATCATTTATGGATTTTTCCAGGCTTTTAAACAAATCCATATAATCAATTATATAGCCATATTCTTTATCTTCACCATCTAGTCGGTTCACGCGACATATAGCTTGAAATAGGGCATGATCTTTCATGCTTTTATCAATATATAAATATGTTGCCGGAGGTGCATCAAAACCTGTCAGTAATTTATCCACCACTATAAGTAATTTCATTTGAGCAGGGTCTTCTACGAATTTCCTCTTTACCTCTTCTTCAAAGGCCTCTGGGGTTTTACCATCTAGCATTTTCTGATATATCCTGTATTTCTCCACATTTTCAGTAGCTTTATCCTCTCCGGTAGCCTCACCCTTAATATCACTTATATTGAGATTATAGGATGTCACTATGGCACATTTCTTGAATCCCGCAGCTTGAAATAGCTCATAGTATTTACAGGCTTCATATATATTGCCGGCTATTAACATGGCATTTCCTCGTCCATTTTGGAGGCGGTCTTTTGTTTCCATATCCAAGATAATATCTTTTACTATCTGTTCTAATCTGGACCTAGAACTCAATACTTTCTGCATAGTGCCCCATCTTTGTTTTAATCGGGTTTTTGCATAGTCTGTAAGGCCCTTGGTCTTAGATTCAAACCATTTATCGATTTTTTCTTGTGAGGTAATGTTTTGTTCTATATCCCTTGCCTCATACCGCAAATCTAATACTACATTATCTTCTACAGCTTCATCAAACTTATATGTATGGATATAACTTCCGAAGACTTCTATACTTGTAGCCTTGTCCTTTTTTAAGAGTGGTGTTCCGGTAAAACCGATGAACATACTATCAGGCAAAATCCTTTTCATAGCTGTATGCAATTTTCCGGACTGGGTCCTGTGACATTCATCTACAAAGACATATATATCCCCTTTTGCCTTAAAGTCCTTGGGGAGGCTTCTTTCTAATTCATCAATATATTCATCATAACTTGTATCATCATCTTTTTGTCCCTTAGCACCAAATTTGTGGATAAGAGAGCACAGCATCAGTGGTGTTGTCTGATTAAGCTTTTCTATCAAATCCCTGCCACTTTTAGTCCTATAAATATCCTCATCAACACCCTTGAATACCTTCTCAATCTGCTTATCAAGCTCATCTCTGTCTGTAATGATAAGAACTCTGGAATCGCTGATATTTTCCCGTATCCATTTGGCAATCCATACCATTGTAAGGCTTTTGCCACTACCTTGAGTATGCCAGATGATTCCGT
>DUNY01000018.1 GCA_012839145.1 Thermoanaerobacterales bacterium | reverse complement strand
ATTGTCATGGGATGGGCTATACAAAAAGGTTTATCACCATTTAAAGTCCTAGGCGTAGGTGGTGCGGCCTCATTAGTATCTAAGGTAGCCCTCGTCTTCATTAGCATGCTTATGATTGGAATCAATCCTCTCACTGAGGAAATCACCGTTTTAAAGGAATCCCTTTCTCTGGCGGGCAGTTTTTATCAGAAAATGGGAATGGACCCCCAGACCGTGGAAACAACCATCGAAAGTTTTACCAGAAGCCTGGATCTTTTACCCCTGGTAATTCCGGGGATATTTATAATGGCATCTGCCCTAGATGCTTTTTTGACCTATGTAGTCACTAAAGCAGTACTTTCACGGATGGGACAAAAACTGGAGGATTTTACGCCTTTCTGGCTTTGGAGGTTTCCCGATTATACCGTGGCTTTTTTCCTGCTTGGGAATCTTTTAGTGCTTTTGGAGACTTACTGGCCGGTAGGTGTGTTAAAAGCCGTGGGAATGAACTTGGCTTTAGTTTTTGGTTTTGCATTTTTTATTCAGGGTTTTTCACTATTAGCGTATTTTTTGGGAAAGTTCAATGTGGGGAAAGCCTTTAGAGTACTGATAACATTTTTTGTGCTGTTTAATCCCTTGTTTTTACAGATACTTTTTTTTGCGGGTTTATTCGATATTTTGTTTAATTTCCGCAAGATATATTGATTAGAGGTATCATCATGGCAAGAGGAAATGAAAACCGAACATTATGGTGGGCTGTATACCTCATCGTGTTTGAAGTAATTTTTTTCATAATTTATGATTATAAGGCTTTGCTGGCATTGCTGCCGGTTTTGGGCATGCTGCTGTATTATTTATTATCAAAAAAAGACAGCAAGCCTTTATCACCTTTTATTGAAACGAAAACTAGCTTTCGTCAAGCACTATGGAAGCAAACATTAAATGAATTAGATGTTGGTGTGGTATTAGTAGACGAGAATAAGAAGATTATTTGGAAAAACAAAGCCTTTTCATCAATGTTTCAAACATCGACAGTCAGGATAACTCACATAAATGACCTTATACCAGAGGATACTTTAAAATCTTTAAATGAAGAAGCAAAAGATATGGAAATAACAAACCGCCGTTTTTCCATTAAAAAAGTTATGCTACAAACAAATGGCAAAAAATCTGAAAGGTTTATTAAAGCATATTATATTAAAGACATTACGGAACTATATGAACTTAAATCCCGTATAAAGGAAGAAGAAGCAGTAGTTTGCTATTTTCATGTGGACAACTTCGATGAAATCATGGTGGCATGTTCCGAAGAAAACCGACCGGAGCTTTTGGCGAAGATTGATAAAACCATAACCCAATGGGTGTACAATCATAATGGTCTTATTAAAAAATATGACAGAGATAAATACCTTGCAGTGTTTAACCTAAGGGATTTTCGCATTCTAGAGGAAACCAAGTTCGGTATACTGGACGCCATCCGTGAAATAAAAGTGGGTCAGGTTATGACGCCTACACTGAGTATTGGAGCGGCCTACGGAGAACCTTCCCTCACTTTATCAGGTAAAACTGCTCAAAATGCCCTGGAACTTTGCTTAGGTCGGGGCGGTGATCAGGTAGTGGTCAAAATGGAGGGGAAGACATCTTTCTACGGCGGAAAAACCAAGGAAATGGAAAAACACAGTCGTGTCAGAGCTCGGGTTATCTCCCATGCTCTCAGGGATTTAATAGAAGAATCAGATATAGTAATGGTATTGGGGCATCTATTTCTAGACATGGATGCTTTGGGAGCAGGTGTCGGCCTGATCAGTGCCGTTAAAAGTCTAAACAAACAGGGATACATCATTCTCACACCGGAGCAAAGCCCCTCGGTGGATTCTTTGGTTGAACTTTTGTTTAATGATGATGAGATGAAACAAAATTTTATAGGAGAAGCTGAAGCGCTAGACAGAATGACGAAAAAGACGTTGCTGGTGGTTGTGGATACACACCGCCCATCTCTTTTGATGTCTCAAAAGGTGCTGGAAAAGGCGGAAAGAGTTGTGGTTATCGACCACCACCGCCGTGGAGAAGAATTTATTGACAAAGCCCTGCTTGTATATCTCGAGCCTTATGCATCATCCACCAGTGAAATGGTTACGGAAATGATACAATATATGGGGGATGACATCAAAATCACATCCCTGGCGGCAACTGCCATGCTATCGGGCATAGCAGTGGATACCCGAAACTTTGCTTTTAAAACAGGAGCTAGGACCTTTGAAGCCGCGTCTTTTTTAAGACGATCCGGTGCTGATCCCATTGCGGTATATAAGCTGTTTCAAGAAGATGCGGAAACTGTATACGCCCGGGCCAAAGTTTTAAAAAGAGCACAAGAGTTCGTTAAACATGTGGTTATATCTTATTATAACGAAGAGCCTAAAAACCCTACCTTGGCGGCTGCCCAGGCAGCTAACAGTCTTATCGGACTAAAAGGTGTCTTTGCTTCCTTTGTTTTAGTGCCTATGGGTGACACAATATCCATCAGCGGTCGTTCTCTAGGAAATATAAATGTACAGAGGATTTTAGAACAATTGGGCGGTGGCGGTCATATGACCGTTGCCGGAGCTCAGCTTTCCGGGGTGACTATGGCTGAAGCCTTGGAACAAGTGAAACAAGCGGTTATTAATTATATGAAAGAGGGTGAAACGCCGTGAAGGTTATACTATTAGAAGATGTAAAAAAGCTCGGCAAAAAAGGTGATTTAGTAGATGTAGCCGATGGCTATGCCAGAAATTATTTATTGCCCAGGAATTTGGCTCAAGAAGCAACAGCGGGAGGTATTAAACAGATCAAGCAACAAAAAGCTGCACTGGAAAAGAGAAAGAAAAAAGAAAAGGAACTGGCTCAAGAGATCGCTGAAAAACTTTCTAAAACCTCGGTCACATTAAAGGTTAAGGCCGGAGATCAGGGGAAGTTATTCGGTTCCGTTACCTCGAAAGACATATCGGAGGCTTTAAAGGAACAACAACAGATTCAAGTTGATCGACGTAAAATTGAACTTACAGAACCCATTAAGTCCTTGGGCAGTTATGAGGTTGATATAAAGCTTGCTCCGGAAGTGGAAGCAAAGCTAACAGTAAAAATCATTGAAGGGTGATTTTATGGACAATCTTAAACTGCCTCCATACAATTTGGAAGCTGAACAATCGGTGCTCGGGTCCATGCTCCTTTCGAAAGATGCCATTATCGTGGCTGTTGAGCATTTACAGCCTGAGGATTTCTATAAAGAATCCCACCGTAGAATTTTTGAAGTTATAACAAGACTCCATGAAGATCGGGAGCCAGTAGATCTGATTACGGTTACCGAGGCTCTTAGATCCAACAAGATACTGGAACAGGTGGGCGGTGCAACCTATCTGACCGCCCTTACCGAAACTGTTCCTACTGCTGCCAACATCGCTTTCTATTGTAAAATCGTTGGAGAAAAGGCCCTTATCCGACGCCTTATAAACACTACATCGAGCATATTGTCCATGGCTTATGACCCGCAAAATGAAGTGGAAGAGCTTTTAGATGAGGCTGAACGCAGGATTTTTGACATCGCTCAAAAGCGTAAGGTGGAGAATTTTTATCATATAAAGGATATTTTATTCGATACCTTTGAACGCATAGAGGAGCTATACAATTCAGAAGGCGGAATAACCGGAATTCCTACGGGCTTTCCGGATCTTGATGAAAAAACATCGGGTTTTCAACCGTCGGATCTAATCCTGATTGCAGCACGACCTAGTATGGGAAAGACAGCCTTTGCCTTAAACATAGCTCAAAATGCCGCTATTCGTCACAAAGTTCCGGTGGGTATCTTCAGCTTGGAAATGTCCAAAGAGCAATTGGTGCAGCGAATGCTTTGCGCTGAGTCAAATGTGGACAGCCATAAGCTCAGGACCGGGAGACTGGACGAAGAGGATTGGCCGAGACTTGCCAGGGCTATGGGCCCCTTATCTGAAGCTCCCATATACATAGACGACACGCCTGGGATTTCTTCTTTGGAACTTCGAGCAAAAGCTCGACGGCTTAAAGCGGAAAAGGGCTTAGGGCTACTAATTATCGATTATCTCCAGCTCATGTCCGGTCGAGGTAATACAGAAAACCGCCAGCAAGAGATATCAGAAATATCCCGTTCTCTGAAAGCATTGGCCAGGGAACTCTCATTGCCGGTGGTCGCATTATCGCAGCTTTCCAGAGCACCGGAGATGAGGTCAGATCACAGGCCCATCTTAAGTGACCTTCGTGAATCGGGCAGTCAGGAACAGGATTCTGATTTGGTTGCATTTTTATACAGAGATGATTATTACAATCCCGATACTGATAAGAAGAACATTGCTGAAGTCATAATTGCCAAACAACGAAATGGCCCTACAGGTACTGTGGAACTTGTCTGGCTATCAAAGTTTACAAAATTTGCAAGCATGGAAAAATTCCGACAGAGCCAAGTCGTGTAGGGCTTTGATCGCATGGATTATGGGACGTAATTGTACTATGTGAATAAAGGGGGTTGGAGGCACTGCCACAGCCATGGGTGATTTACATATTTTAAAAAAAATACCGATTTTTTCAGGCCTTAGACCTGAAGAATTAACCGAAGTACAAAGTATTTACCTGACGGGAAAATATGAAAAAGGAAATATACTCTTCTTCGAAGGCGAGCCCGGCGAAGCTGTTTATTTCGTAAAAAGCGGCAAAATAAAGGTTTACAAATCTGATGCCGAAGGCCGGGAATACATATTGCACATATTTGGCCCGGGCAATATTTTTGCTGAAACGGTGTTACTTGAAGGTGGACCCTACCCTGCCAGTGCCGAAGCTGTTGAAGATTCTATTGTAGGAATGATAAAAAACCGGGACTTGGAAGATCTTTTGAAAAAAAACACCGATATTGCGCTGAAGATTATGAAAATCCTATCTCATCGTCTTCGGGAATCTCAGGATAAAATAAAAAACTTGGTATTTCGAGATACCTATGACAGAACAGCCTGCGCACTCCATAGAATGTCTTTGGACCATGGTGTAAAAACCCATAAAGGAATTGAAGTAGAACTGCCAATTACCCGGGCAGAGCTAGCTTCTATGGTAGGAACTTCCAGAGAAACGGTTACACGAATGCTCAGTGAAATGCGACGAAAAGGTATTATTGGTATGAAACGACAAAAAATCACTGTTTTAAATGAGAGAGAATTAATGCGATGTGTTAGGGAGTAGATAACCCCCTTCAGGGATTGAAAACTTATCCTGAAGGGGGTTTAATCATTCTCCTGGATAGATCATAATCGGTGGCCTAGTGTTACCGCTGGGTTGTTGGCTTGCCGTTCTTCCATAGGCTTGTATTGCAGTTGGCGTCATTTCAGCGGCAGTTTCGGTTTCATATCCGATGTCAGAGGGCTTGATAGAAAATTGTTTAAAGTCCACTGGTGCCCCTTTAAATACTACCATAGAAATCCTCCCTTTAGAATAGTTTATAATGGTTTCCTTTGTAGTATTTCAATAAATCTAATATGTATTCACTGAAAACGACATGTCCCGTAGAAGAAATTATGAAAAAATATTCGGAAAACAACATTGATATTTTCCTCAAATTCTGCTATATTAGTACTGTTGCAAAGAAGAAAAGGACCTAAGAATAATAATGGGGAATTAATTTTTGGTAAAACAATAATTATCTTAGATGAGCAAAAGAACTATTTGGCAAGAAAGTGGGTGAATATAATGTCCAAAAAATATGATGTTATTATAGTAGGAGCAGGTCCTGCAGGGATATTTGCTGCTCTTGAGCTGGTGGAAAAAGCACCTCACCTGTCAATACTCATCGTTGAAAAGGGAAAAGACATTAAAAATCGAAATTGCCCATCTAAGCAAAAAAATATTCAGTGTGTTCGCTGTAATCCCTGTTCCATAGTGAATGGTTGGGGCGGGGCAGGAGCCTTTAGTGATGGTAAGCTCACCCTTACTACTGAATTTGGCGGATGGCTGGTTGAATACATAACACGAGGACAAGTAATGGAACTGATTAATTATGTGGATAAAGTATATTTGAGCTATGGAGCTACAGAGATTATTCATGGCGTGGAGAGCCATAGGATTAGAAAAATTCAACAAAAAGCGGCCACAGCGGATTTAAGATTAATACCGGCCAAATTAAAACACTTAGGTACCGAAAAGTGTTGGAATATTTTAAAACAAATGAGAGATTACCTGGATTCTAAGGTTGAAATAAAAACATATACAGATGTAAGGCATTTGCTGGTGGAAAGCAAAAAAGTATCTGGCATTGAGACTATAAACGGTGAGGAATATTTTGCGGACTATGTAGTGGTGGTTCCAGGTCGGGAGGGTGCTGAGTGGTTTGCAAAGGAAGCTGCTCGTTTAAGGCTGGACATGTCTATCAATCCCGTAGACATTGGCGTTCGGGTGGAAGTTCCGTCAGTTGTAATGGAACATTTAACTGATGTGGTTTATGAGTCAAAGCTAGTTTATTACTCAAAATCCTTCGATGACAAGGTCAGGACTTTTTGCATGAATCCTTATGGAGAAGTGGTTATGGAAAACAATAGCGGTCTTATCACCGTCAATGGTCACAGTTATTCGGATCGGAAAACCCCTAATACGAACTTCGCCCTACTGGTGAGCAAAACCTTTACGGAACCCTTTAAAGAGCCCATTTCATATGGAAAATATATCGCAGCTTTGGCCAATATGTTAGGTGGGGGTGTGCTTGTTCAGAGACTGGGTGATTTATTATCCGGTAGAAGATCCACTCCCGAAAGAATTAAACGAGGCTTGGTGGAGCCTACCTTGAAGGAGGCTACACCGGGAGACCTGAGCTTGGTATTTCCATACCGACATATGGTAAGTCTTTTAGAAATGCTGGAAGCTATGGATATGCTTGCACCGGGAGTATATTCTCATCACACCTTGTTATACGGTGCGGAGGTAAAGTTTTATTCTTCCAGGCCTGCTTTAACTTCCAATTTGGAAACACAGATAACAAATCTCTTTGCAGCAGGTGACGGAGCAGGTGTAACCCGGGGTTTGGCACAAGCCTCAGCTTCAGGTGTAATGGTGGCACGGGAGATATTAAACCGGGTATTATAATCATAATGTTGATATCATACATGAAGGTGGTATTGTAAAAAACAGATATTATATTAAATATTTAAATGTTAAAAACAGGCTTTTCTCGTAATTTATTTAGGAAGAGCCTGTTTTTAACATGGTAAACTACGCCAAAATACATTGACAGCGTAAATAATCGTGACTATAATAACAATATATTATCCAAAACTGGCGGTTCAGTTGCTAGAATATTTTATATTGATAATACCCTTTAAAAAAGAAGGATTATTATAGTTATGCTAAATTTCATAAAAAGACCCACTCATCACAGATGAGCCGGAATTGGGATAAACATGGGGGAAAAAGCGTTATTTCTAGATTTAGACATAACCGGCCAAAAATTTCAAGGAGGAGAAAATGCTTACTTTAAGTCACTGGATTTATATTTGTGTTATAGTATCCGTAATAATCGCCATGGTATGCCGCAGAGACGTGGTTATGATTTGCTTGTTGGGAATATTCCTTATAGGTTTCGCTTATACTGGCTCAATACTGTCCAGTCTTCAAATAATGTTTAATGCATTACTTGTAGCAGGAGAGGAGCTATTTGACATAATGCTCGTCATAGCTCTTATGGTAGCTATGTTAAAATCCCTTGAAAGTGTAGGAGCAGACAAGATCATGGTATCACCTGCAAAAAAAGTAATGAAGACGCCGACAACCGCTTTTTTTACCATAGGTTTAGTAATGTATGTGGCAGCTCTATTTTTCTGGCCTACACCGGCAACGGCTTTAGTTGGAACAATTCTCATGCCTGTTGCTATTGAATCAGGTCTTCCGGCAATGTATGCCGCTATGGCCATTAATATTTTCGGTCATGGTATGGGCCTTTCCGGAGATATGATTCTACAGGGTGCGCCAAATCTTGTGGCAAAAGCGGCCAATGTAGGGACAGCAGCTGTACTTGAAAAAAGTGCTATATTCTCGTTGATTGCTGGTGCTGTGGCTATTATGGTAACATATCTAATGATGATGAAGGAATTAGGCCGTAATAAATCTCAGTCAGCAGTAAAACCCATAGCATATACAATGGAAGAAGAAGGAACACCTCTGGCTAAAACTTTTGCTGTGCTTGTCCCACTAATTTTGATAATTACCATTATATTTATGATTAAAAACAAAATAATCGGCGGAGGTGCCACAGCTCTTCTAGGTGGGACGGGTACCGCCATATTAATATCCGCAACTATAGCCCAACACAAAGGCAAAAGCATGGAAAAAATAGTAGAATATCTTAGAGAAGGTTTTCTATTCGCCAT
>DUNY01000077.1 GCA_012839145.1 Thermoanaerobacterales bacterium | reverse complement strand
CTTTGGAAGATCGGGATAAAAGTAGTTTTTTCGATCAAATCTTGAAAACTCAGCTATCTGACAATTTAAAGCAAGCCCAGCTTTAGCAGCATACTCAACTACGCTTTTATTCATCAGGGGGATAGCGCCAGGCATACCAAGGCAAATAGGGTAACAGTGGCTATTAGGTTCTTTACCAAATTCGGTGCTGCAGCCGCAAAATATCTTTGTTTTTGTTGAAAGTTCCACATGCACTTCAAGACCTACAACAGTTTCATATTTCATCCCTTATGCCTCCTTCCACTTTATCTGCTTTTTATGATAATCAGTATTTTGCTCGAAGGCATATGCAGCCTGCATGATTCCCACCTCATCAAAGGCTTTTCCGATAATCTGAAGACCAATGGGAAGCTCTTCGGTAAAGCCACAGGGAATAGATATAGCCGGCAGACCTGCCAGATTTACTGGGGTTGTACACAAATCGTTCATATACATTTTTAAAGCATCATCGGTCTTCTCACCAATTTTGAATGCTACGGTAGGCGTTGTAGGTGTTATTAGAAGGTCATATTTCCCAAAAGCAGCTTCAAAGTCTCTCATTATAAGTGTCCTTACCTTTTGAGCCTTAAGATAGTATTTATCAAAATACTTTGCATTAGATAAATATGTACCTAAAATAATACGCCGCTTGACTTCAACTCCAAAACCTTCACCACGGCTCTTTTTATAAAGATTTTTTAAGTCTTCATATTTTTCGGCTCTATGCCCATATCGAATGCCGTCATATTGACCCATTTCTGAGCTGCCCTCAGCCACAGCAATTATATAATAGGCCCATAAGGCATATTTGACGTGAGGGAGGCGTGTTTCTTCACAGAAAAAGCCCATATCTTCAAAAGTTTTAGATGCATTTAAGACAGCACTTTTTACATCTTCATTAACTGCATCTCTTAAAAGCTCCTGGGGTATACCTATCTTTACATCTTTTAATTTTATATCAAGGGATTTTAGATAATCCGGCACCGCGGTATCTGAAGATGTGGGGTCAAATGAGTCAAGTCCCGCAATAGCATTAAGTAAAATGGCACAGTCTTTTACATTTTTTGTAATAGGACCAATAGTATCCATAGATGCGGCATTTGCTGCTAAACCAAACCTGGACACTCTACCATACGTAGGCTTAAGACCTACCACACCACAGTAACTGGCCGCCTGTCTTATGGAACCACCTGTATCCGAATCTAGGGAATATATTGCCTCATCGGCAGCTACCGCAGCGGCAGAACCTGAACCTCCAGGCACCCGCTCCAAATTCCAAGGATTTTTAGATGCAAAATAAAAGGAGTTTTCCGTAGAGGAACCCATGGCAAACTCATCCATATTGGTCTTTCCTAGAATAATAGCACTTTTTTCCTTTAGCTTAGATAAAGCCGTAGCATCATAGGGTGGTACAAAGTTTTCCAGCATTTTTGAACAACAAGTTGTGCGTAAGTCTTTGGTGCATATATTATCTTTCACAGCCACTGGAATTCCCGTTAAAGGCGCCTTAAAATCTCCTTTTTCATCAATTTGACGACTTATTTCTAAAGCCTTTTTAGTATCTAAAGTCACATAGGCTTTTATTTTATCATCTATATCCCTTACCCTTTTTAAAAGGGCTTTAGTCAGTTCTTCAGAGGTTATTTCTTTTTTGTTTAGCAGCTCATGAGCTTTATGAACCGTCAGCTTCTCAAGTTCCAATATATTACCTCCAATCGTAATGTCTATTCCTCAATTATTCTTGGCACTCTGAAAAATCTATTATCCTTATCAGGAGCGTTCCTTAAAACCTCCTCAATAGGAAGGCTTTTCCAGACCGCATCTTCTCTAAGCACGTTTTTATCAGTTATAGGGTGAACTGTAGGTGTAATCCCTTCGGTGTCTACCTGGCTTAGCTTATCAAAGTGTTCCATAAGAAAGCCGAGTTCTTTTGAGATTTGTTTTATTTCTTGATCATATAGATGCACATGAGCAATATCCGCCATACGCTCTAGCGTATCTTTATCCATTGGCTTTTCACCTCTCTTATTTAATGCTTACACCTTTTTATTTTATCATTTTGTGGTATATTATACAACTTTGCTGGTTGTCAGGCCAAATTAATTTGATTGATAAGTTTTAATGAAATATGATCGATTTGGATTTATGATTATGGTAAAAGGAAATCCATAATTTGAAGACTGAATATAAATATCCTGTATTACTACATCGTCAACAGCACTATATGTGGTAAAAAACCTTTGCAGGATTCGACCGAAAGGATTGGCTAAAACATTTGCCAGCAAAAAGGCAGCAATAACATTTAATATTGAAAAATGATGTGATGAGAACAGCACTACAATAAATAAAAGGGAGAATAAAAAGTTTGCAGCAGCAATGGAGGTTCCGCAGCGAGGATGTATGGCTAGGTTTTTTTCCCCGTTTATCATACGAAAGTGGCCTTCCTTAACAGCACTCATTACCTCATAGGGTGGCGGAAGATCCGGTCCCTGTAGGGAAAATCCGTTGGAATGAGCAAGGCCTCCTGCTTGTAATCTCCTACCATACCTTTCTTCAAGTACATTTATCGTAGCATGTTCCAAGCTGTGGTTTTTCCTAACTCTACTGTCAAAGGCAATTTTTAGAATTTGCCATGGAATAGTTACTACATTATATAAAGAATTAAATACGAAAACATAGGGAAGCAAAAACAAAAAACCTATGCCTAGAAATATTATTACAGGTAAAACTAAATATGGAAAAAACATGAATACCATAAATAATGCCAGTAAAAATAGCATGACCACAAACCTCCTGCCCGATAATATTCATATCAAATATCTCATTTTATTATATCACAAACGGACGCCGAATGGGCGTCCGCTTATATTTTTGCCGCCAGCAGCATCGAAACATTTGTTCTGGTAATATCGCCTATTTATTTGTCTATTTTCGAATTACCGCCTTTCTGTTTGGTATAATCTGACAGATACTATTGCAGATATTCCTAACATGATAAACGAAATTAAGATATACATTATTGAAGACATAACATTGTTTTGCGAAAATAATTCTACCATGTTACTCAAGGGTTTTATCAACCACTGACCTTGACTGATAGGAATAGAAAGTTTGATGGTTTCAATGAAAGATTTAAGGCTTAGAGATACAATCATAATCCCAATATAAAACACTGTTTGAAAAGTTCTGGCTTTCATATATCCATATTTAAAAAATACCGGCAGGTATATAGAGTGTGCAAAGCTTATTATAAATACTGAAATACCCATAGCTCCATATTCAATATTCAGTTCAAGGCCAAGCGGTTTACCTAAAAATGAAATAGCCATATACGGGAAAAATCCAACGACTATCACTAACAAGCCAAAAACGTATTTGCTAAATACAATAGTTGACGGCTTTATGGGCATCATTCTTAAAAATATATTACCTCGGTCTTTATCGTCATGGTAGCAACTTCTTGTCAACATGCCATAACAAATCATTACAAGCGGAAATACTATCCCAGAAATATTGTTCTCATAGAACATTGTACCACTTATTAAACCAGCAATTAATATAACTAGCAAGAAATACTTTCTATTAATATAAAAATCCTTTGCGACAAGATGAAACATTTTTAATTCTCCCTTCTAGCAAGATGTAGCAATATATCATCAAGGTTAGCTGTATCCACAACAAGACTGGATGTATCATGCTTCTTTTCAAAAGCATCGATATCTTTGATCAAAGCTTCAAAATATGTTTTTGATAATCTTAAACCTATTAAATCCTCTTTCAGACCTTTCAGTTCTCGGTGATCACCTCTGACAAGTTTCCACCGGTTTAAAATATCTTCTTTTTCCTCTGATAAGACTATTTCTCCATTATCGATGAGGGTTACATAATCTGCTATTTTTTCTATATCTGAAGTGATATGAGATGAAAAAAATACCCCTCGCTTTTCATCTTGAATAAATTCCATTAATATTTCCAGTAATTCATCTCTCACAATCGGATCAAGCCCGGAGGTGGGTTCATCCAGTATGAGGAGTTCAGGACGGTGGGAAAGAGCTAGAGCTAGTGCAGTTTTCATCTTCATTCCTTTTGAGAGCTGGTTTATTTTCTTGGTTTTATCAATGTTGAATCTTTTTAGCAATCCTGTAAAAATGGTATCATCCCAGTTTGAATAGAACTTTTTCGCAAAGTGTGCCGTCCAATCCACTGTCAAGTCATCATAAAAAACTGGTTGTTCACTAACATATCCTATTTTATCTTTTATTTGCATTTCGTATTTGATATTGTCTTTCCCAAAGACATTTATTTCCCCTGAATCTCTTCGTATCATATTCATTATAAGTTTTATCGTTGTGGTCTTACCAGCACCGTTAGCACCCACAAACCCCATTATATAACCTCGCGGTAGCACGATGTTTACATCGGATAGCTTAAACTTGCCGTAACTTCTGCTTAAGTTTATTATTTCCAGTATATTGTCTTCCACTAATACTCCTCCTTTAAGATCTTATAAAAAATATCTTCCAAATCTTTACGTAAAACCCCGGTTCTTTTTGCATAAGCAACTACCCCCTTAATTTGATGCTCAATCTCCAGTAAATTTAACGATGCCATTTCGTTTACATCATAATTTGCAATAAAACTACCTTTTCCCGGACGTGTGATAATAAGTTTTTGTTGTTCCAGTTCAAAATAAGCGCGCTTGGTTGTAATAACACTTATCTTTAAATCTTGAGCCAACTGTCGAATAGATGGAAGGGCATCTCCGGGCAGAAGTTCACCCTTTAATATTTTGTTTTTAATACCTTCTGAGATTTGTTCATAAAGAGGCCTTGGATCACTATTAGAGATTGGAATAAACATTTGAAGCTCCTTATCTGTACATATCGTTTATACACAGTATACATCGAATGTACAGTTGTGTCAATAAGTTAGTGATTGAAAATTTTCATTGTTTATTCTTCCAATAAACATCCATAAAATATTTAAATCAAAATGGAATCTTATATCAGTCAGAAACCAAGCGACGTGGATTGTAGACAGGGTTATTATAAAATAGGTTTTATTCGTTAGAAATTTATGGCTATAGTTATCTACTGAAAAATCAGTGCATTTTGCTTTAGTCGATGTTTTTTCATTTGATTGTAATGTTTTTGGTGTATAATATAATAGAATGAAAACATTTTTTTGACTGGAGTTTATTTATTATGTTTCATATGAATTTGCCCTTTTTTATTGAAGATATTTGTAAGAAATTAAAAGCCTCGGGCTTTAAGGCTTACATTGTTGGCGGTGCGATTAGGGATTTAATAATGGACAGTGAAAACTTTGACTTTGACATAGCTACAAATGCACTTCCCAATGAAATATCATCGGTTTTTCCTAAAGCTAAACCTTATGGAAATTTTGGTACTATGCTTGTAATTGCCAATGGAACAAAAGTAGAAATTACTCCCTTTCGTGATGATGCTCCTGGAAGAAAACCTGATTATACTTTTGGAGGAAGTATATATACCGATCTTGCACGTCGAGATTTTACGATAAACTCTATTGCCTACGACCCGATAAGTGATGAGCTGATAGATCCACATCGAGGCATGGAAGATATAAAAAAAGGTGTAATTAGATGCACCGGCACCACCGAAAGAATCTGGGAGGATCCTTTAAGAGCTATGAGAGCAGCTAGATTTCAGGCACAGCTTGGGTTTTCAATTGAATCTTCGACTTTGTATGCACTAAAAGCCCAATCTCAAGCCCTTAAAGAAGTATCTAAGGAGCGAATTCGTGATGAGTTAATAAAATTGCTAACAGGAGATTATTGCTTTGACGGCCTGGTAACACTTGTTATAACAGAACTCATGGAATATATAATTCCAGAACTTATGTTAGGCATGGGAATGATGCATTATAATAAACCCTTTGATGTATTACATCACAATCTTGTTGCTTGTAAGATAATCAGAAATACCTTGCCTCTTAGATTGGCAGCTCTTTTACATGATGTTGCAAAACCGAAAACTGCCATTTCAGGTAAAAAGGGTTTGGAATTTCCAAATCACCATATTGAATCAGCATCACTTGCACATAATATCTTGCGCAGACTGAGATTTGACAACAAAACAATAAAAAAAGTGGTTGTATTAATTCAAAACCACATGTTTTATTATTCCCCAAATACTCCTACCTCTCATGCGAGAAGGCTAATTTCAAAAATAGGATGGGATAATATATATGATTTAATCGACCTTCGAGTGGCTGACCGAATCGCAAGCGGTTTCGACAGAGTTTATTGTCCAGGTCTAAAAAAACTCATCAATGACCTCGAAATCTTAAAAGATGAGCATAGCGATTATCAAATAAAAGACCTGGCGGTAACCGGCCAGGATATTATAGAACAGCTGGGTTTTCTCCCAGGACCCCGTGTAGGTTATATATTAGAAAAACTTTTGGATGCGGTAATAGAAAATCCGCAGCTAAACAATAAGACCAAATTACTTAATATAGCCAAAGAAGTCTAAGCTGCTGGGCTTATTAGTGTTTGCTCACTTAATTATATAATAGCATGTCTCCAGCTCATCACTATCCACTTGCGGGAGTTTTGATCTCAAATCATTTATCACTTGTTCATCAATTCCATAAAAATCACCACCTAAAATCCTGGAACATACGTTGTGGCTTGCATGAGAACCTTTATGCCTTGCTATAAATTGTAATATTTCTTCTATTTGTTTTTCCTTTTCTACCAACTGGAAACACCTCCTAGTATCCTTTATTTTAACCCTATGGAGGTGTTTTATTCCTTTGCTTAAAGAATCACTTTTTTAATTGTTTCATCTAAGTGACACATCACCGCTTAATACTCGAATGACTTCACCGCTTATGGTTTTGACCAGTAAAGCTCCAGACTCGTCAATATCCAAGGCTGTACCCTTAAAACTCTCATTTTTCCTCGTAATCTTGACCTTTTGACCCAAGTTTGTGCATAAAGACCTCCACCTTTCAAATATTTGACTAAAACCCTCAGCTTCGGCCTTTATATAATAATGTTCGAATATTTCTAATAAAGTTGATAACAATTCTATACGATTTACTTTCTGCCCTTTGATTTGCTTGAGAGGTATGCTTTTATCCATTAATTCTTCAGGAAAGTCATCATTATTCACATTTATGCCCACACCTACTATTACATGATTTATTGCATCCATTTCAGCGCTCATTTCTGTAAGAATACCACAGACTTTTTTCCCATCTGCGATGATATCATTAGGCCATTTTATTTTTACATCAACTCCAGTTGTTTGAATTATTGCTTCGGCTGCAGCTACAGCCGTCATGATAGTTAGTTTCGGTGCTTCCACGGGAGCGAGATGTGGCCTTAGAATTATTGAAAACCATAAACCTTCTTCCGGAGAATTCCAGGATCGTCCCATTCTTCCACGAGCCTTTTGTTGTTTTTCTGCTATTACAAGCGTCCCGTCGGGAGCCCCTTCCTGAGCCAATTTTTTTGCATCTTCATTAGTCGATCCAGTAACGGAGTGATAATGAATTTTACTGCCTAAAATCGTCAAATCACATTTTGACCATATTTCTTCTGGCAACAGTAAATCAGGTGATTCTGCCAAACAATATCCTAGGCGTGGGGAAGATTTTATTATGTAGCCTCTTTCTCTTAGAGTGTTTATCTGTTTCCATACGGCCGAACGAGTTATACTGAAGTTCTTGCTTATATTTTCACCCGAAAGATAAGTTCCTTTATTGGCTAATAATAGCATTAAAAGTTCGTTAGGTTTTAATTTATCAGAGGCAAAGAAAAAGTTTCCTGACATTTATATTCACACCTTTAGTTTTTTTCTTTCATAGAAATATATAGTAACCTTAGGACAATACTATATTGTTATTCTATATACCTGCAAGTTTTTACTTACTTTCCACTTTATTAATACCTTTCTACCTTTTTACATGTTTTCCTTCAAAAGTACATCGACCAACTGTATATTATTATGTTAACATTTAATCCGCAACTTGACTAATTAGAGGAGGATTTGAAATTGTTTAAAAAAATAAGCTACACTTTAACAGCTGTATTGCTCTTTGTACTAATGTTTTCCAGCTTTACTTTTGCAGCAGATAACGGTACTTATTATTATTTAGAAGATGAGGTTGAGTCTCTTTCGGTCACTAACTATAGACTGATTAATCCTTCTAATATTCACTTGGATTCAATTTTCACATACAATTATATTTACAACAAACAAACAATCTATAGGGACTTCGACGGAGACGGAGTATATGAAGTTGCAATTATCTACTACAGCACTTCCGGAGATGAGTATTTAGAAGTTTATAAAATCCAAGGCCAAAAAATGACTCGAATTTTTTCCGATAAAGGTGCTTCTATTAGGGTAAATACCGATAGCTTTTCAATTGGTAATGTAAAATATGACGGCAGGTGTTTTTATGAGACGTATACCTACCAATGGGGTAATGGTAGGTTCTTAAGAACCGGATACTCTAAAACCTACGTCAAAGATGGCTATATTGACTATGAAAAGCCAATTAAGGATAATCCCACAAAGATCATAAAAGATGAAAGGACTTTCACGGTAAATTCCCTCTTAAAGGCGAGGATACAGGGAGATTATGACTTTGCGAAAAACTTTCTATCCAAAGCCTATAATGAAAAAATTAATTCTAGGGATTTAAGATCAATTATTCCCTACGGCAGAGTAACCGCTGTAGACATTTTTGAGTCAAAGCG
>DUNY01000062.1 GCA_012839145.1 Thermoanaerobacterales bacterium | reverse complement strand
TTTCATGATACCCAACCATAACGCCATAACGCCTATTAATCCCAAGGAAAGTTCCACTGCTGTTTTTGCATTACTTATCGCAGCATCTGTTATACCTTGTACATTACCTGTAGCAAAACCAGTTATAATGCCAATGGCGATGAGTGCATACCAAATATAATTAATCATTTCTTCTACCCCCTTGTTTTTAATATCGGATTTAAGTCAAATTCTTACAATGATAAAACAGATAACATTACTAATGGCTTAAATTAATCCATATACCTATATTCACCTCCTGACTGAAAATATTGATACTGGATGGCTGATCCTTTAGTTTTCTCAGCAGATGCCTGCCAATCTTTTTATAATTGAAATAAATATGTATTGGTTAATATTACCTTTTTAATATAAAAATTATTGTATGTTTTTGTACATGCAATAATAGTGCCAATATTTTTTCACTATTATTTTAGTGTCTAATCACTAACTTGAATGCTTGTCATCCTAGACTTGTAAGCTTATTTGACTTGTTTTTTTAAAAATCCATTTTCTATGTCTTAGAAAAATGTTAAAAATCGTTCGCAATCATGAACTGTATAGTACTATGACTTTCAAAACCCCAGTCTTCATGGAACTTTACTGTTCGCTATATCAAACAGTAAAGTTCTTTTTTTTGAACTTCTGCATTAATTGACATACTGGTGTGGATTCATAAAATTTATATGTATACTGCACTATTCGGGATAGTGTAGTAAAGTAATGGTATATTGTATATATAAACATAAAAAAATATGCCCTCCTATTGGTTTTTGAGTAATCTATTAAAATAGGAAGGTCATATTATTGCGATACCTTTATATTTATACCAAGTATTCTTTATACTGTTTTAATTTTTTATAAAAATTGGTTTTCCCCATGCCCAAAATCTCCATTGCCCGGGTCCTGTTTCCCTTTGTTACCTCCAGTGCCTTTTTTATGGCTCCTAATTCCGCTTCCCTTAATATATCTCTTAGAGGACCAGGATTTTTCACTTCAACCATCCCAGTCGATATTCCAGGCTGTTTCTTATGCAGGCAGCCTGGAAGATGTGAAGGTAGTATAATTTCTCCGTTTGCCATAATAGCTGCCCTTTCCAAAACATTTTCCAGCTCCCTTATATTGCCGGGCCAGTCATACCTAAAAAATATATTCAGCACATCTTCCGATATCTCCATACACGACTTTCCGGTTTTCTCCCGAATTTGGGGAAGCATGTGTTTTGCCAGTAAATATATATCTTCCTTGCGCTCCCGTAGAGGAGGCAGAAGTATTGATATTACGTTGATTCGATAGAATAAATCCTCTCTGAATCTTCCCTGTGACACCATTATTTCCAAATCCCGATTAGTAGCCGTAATAATCCTTATATTTACATGAATGGGTTGAACACCGCCTACTCTTGTAAAGCTGCGGTTCTGTAAAACATGCAGCAGTTTAGCCTGAAGAGTCAGTGGAAGTTCAACAATTTCATCCAAAAATATGGTACCACCGTCAGCGAGTTCAAACTTTCCCTTTTTCTCTAAAATCGCTCCGGTAAAAGCTCCCTTCTCATGACCGAACAATTCACTTTCTATCAGAGTTTCGGGAATGGATGCACAATTTACATAAACTAAGGGGTTATCCCTCCGAGGGCTTGCTCTATGAATTGCCTCCGCAAAAACTCCTTTTCCGGTACCGCTTTCTCCTAATAAAAGGACTGTAGAACTGGTATCGGCTGCTCTCTTTGCTATTTCCACAACTGTTCTCATCTTTTCACTGTTGCCTATGAGATTTTTAAAGGCCTCTTGTTGGATGTGGTATGTCTCCAGTTTTTTTTCAAGAGACTCTAAGGTTGTCAAGGCCTTTTCCCGCTCATGCCATAGAGCTTTTATTTCAGTAATGTCAGTCACTTTTAATAAGGCTCCTATGCGAGTGTCTCCGTCGTTTAACGGCTCTATTGAGCACCGCACCGGGATGCCGTTTATAGAAGACTCCAAACCCCTAACAGTTCTGTCTTCTCCTTGGGCTACTTCCATAAGTCCTATAATAATGTCTGAATCCGGATGAATTTCGCTGATATGCACATTCTCCACTTCTATGACTTTCTCATAAATGCCCTTGCCTCGATATGGTTCACCCCGTAAAACGGTTTTTGTATCCTCACCTCGTGCTGTATAGCCTTTAGTCTGATAAAACTTGACTTCCATGGTTTTCTCATCAATTAAGACCAGGTGACCTGCTGACCATAAATAAACATAGTCAAAATCCCGTTTCCCAACCCTTACCCTTAAAAGCTTAGAATCAAAATTTATCATTGCTCGGATACTGACACCGTTAATGATTTTTTCCAGCGAAAGCTCCCCTTCAGTAAAATCCTTGCCCACATTTTTGTAAATACCGCTGCCAAAAGGCCCTCCTTTTTGGCCTATTGCTATTATCGCATCTCCTTCATTTATTCCTGAAGGGTCGATACCTATCATCTTCAAATCCTTGGGTTTCAGACCCCCGTCATCGGCTCCCAGGATATTGTCAGAAATAACAACTATATCGCCTTCTGCAATTCTTCCATTGGGATGGCCGGGACCATGAGCCGGTGTAATTCCGAATATATCCCTGGCCATCTTGTTGTATATTGTTATATAACCCCGACTGTCAATGGTAATAATGCCTTCATCAATAATATCGATTATTTCAGTTTTGGGATTCATTATATCACCTCAAAAAAATCAGCATTCCACAAGGTTTTTGAAATATTTGCTTACTTTGCGCATTTTATATTATTCTACATTCTTTCATGAAATTCCTGTCAGTAATATTTGATAAAAAAAGACAACAATGCTTATTTATGTCATCTCACAAGAGAAATTGAAAGGCAGGCCTTTGCAGCCTGCCTTTCAATTTGTAAAATACGTATAATGTTATTTTATTGTTTATATTTCTTAACTAATGTTAAGAATTCGTCTTCGGTTAAATTACCTTTTTTCTCTACACCTTTCTGCTTGACATCCAACAACAGTTTTTTCTTTTGTTCTTCATCAAGTTCAATTTTATATTCTTGAAGTTTGACATTTATAGACATCATGCCGCTTTTCTTTCCTAATACAAGTTTCGCCTTTTTGTTAAGAAACTCCGGATTTAAAGCAAACATTGACAGGGGCATTTTAAATAAAGCGTCAGCACCTATTCCCGACTCTCGAGTAAATATTTCCTGTCCTACTATAGGCTTGTTTTTAACAATTTCAAATCCTGTGGTCTCTCGCACTAGATCCGATAGTTCTTGTAACTTAGAAATATCTACACCTATATCAATACCCATTAAGATTTGCAGTGCAACAGCAACTTCTTCAGTGCTGCAATTACCGGTCCTTTCGCCAATCCCATTTACACATCCATGCACTACTTCCGCACCAGACATAACAGCTGTGATGCTATTAGCAAGAGCTAAGCCAAAGTCATTATGAGTATGTATCTCTAGGGGAATATTCATAATGGATTTTATCAATTTTATTAGATATTGAGTAGCCCCTGGCAGTGCACATCCCATTGTATCAACTACACCAACTGAGTCGGGTAAGCTATTTTCTTTAATTTGGCTTAATAATTTTGTTATATCGTCTTCATCAGCCCTTGTAGTATCATAAGGAAAATAAACTGTATATAATCCCAACTCCTTAGCCTTTTTTATGGCAAAAACACTGCTTTCAACGACTCGGTCCACCGACCAGTTAAATTGATAGTCAAGTTTAGGTTTGCCAATTGGTACTTCGATGATTACTCCATCCACACCGCATTCTTTTGCCATAATAATATCTTCTTCTTTAGCTCTGACAAATCCAAAGATAGTAGAGGGAAGATTTAGCTTTATTATTTCTGCAATTGCTTTCCGGTCTTCCTCAGAAACTGCAGGCATACCCGCTTCAATTCTATGTATTCCTGCTTCACTAAGCTTTTCCGCTATCCTGACCTTTTCTTCTTTCTTGAGCACCACCCCAGGTGTCTGTTCACCGTCTCTTAATGTAGCATCATGAATTTTAATTGACTTTGGTAACTTCCAACTGTTCCTATATTCTTCTCTCGAATTAAAAGGGCTAACCCACCAGTTATCAGTTCTCCATGCATATTTGTTCATATAACCAACACTCCTCATGCAAAGATTATGCAGAAATTTTATTTATATTTCTGTTACTAATATAAATTAGTATTATCAAAATAAAGCCTATAACATCTGTTATAAAACCTTCATTTACCAACAATACACCTGCAACAAACAACAATATTCGCTGCCAGATTGCAAGATTTGTTTTAAAGTATCCAACGATACCACAGGCAATGGCAAATATACCTATTGTCGATAGTATAATAGTTGTAACGATTGTCAATGGTTCTCCCTTTAAGAGTAAGCTAGGCCCATATACAAACATAAATGGGAGCATGAAGCTAACTAAACCATACTTAAAAGCTGTCCATCCTACTTTATTCAAATCTGTACCTGCTATTCCTGCAGCTACATAAGAAGCTAAAGCTACAGGTGGCGTTATAGTTGATATACATCCGAAAAAGAACACAAACATATGAGCACTCAATAAAGGAATTCCCATCTGAACCAAAGCAGGTACTACTACTGAAGCTAGAACAAGATAGGCTGCTGTTGTAGGAAGTCCCATTCCGAGAATTATTGATACAAGCATCGTTAAAAATAACGCAATTAATGGTTGACCACCTGAAAGTGCAATAACCATAGAGGAAATCCTTGATCCTAATCCGGTAATTGATAGAATGCCTACAATTATTCCTGATGCGGCACAAGCTATTGCAATAGACACTGTATCTTTTGATCCTTTTTCCAATGCGGACAATATTTTAAAGACTATTTCTTTATTGAAGGCTTTTTGAGAAATTACATATACTAATAAAAGTACTAAAATAGAATAATAAGCAGACTTAAAAGGTGAATATCCTATCACGAGCATATAAATCAGGGTCAGTATTGGAATAACAAAGTACCATCCGTTTTTTAATACCTCTTTTAACGAACTGTTCATATTCTTATTCCCACTTAGATCAATACCGTCTTTTTTAGCCTCGAGATGTACTATAATAAATATGGAAAGAAAAAATAAAATTGCAGGTAAAATGGCAGCTTTCATTATATTAACATAGGATTCACCAATGATTTCTGCCATTATAAACGCTGCAGCCCCCATAATCGGTGGCATGATTTGTCCTCCCGTAGCAGCAACAGCGGTTATGGCACCTGCCTTTTCCGGCTTATACCCCTCTTTAACCATCATTGGAATTGTTAAAGTTCCTGTAATGGCCACATTTCCAGCTGCGGACCCTGATATCATCCCTATCAACGCACTAAATACAATAGACGTTTTGGCAGTAGCAGCCACAAATCTTCTTGTAACCGAAGATGCCAAGTCGTATAAAAACTCACCGGCCCCAAATTCACTTAAAAACGCCCCATATATGCAGAATAAAATGATGTAAGCTGCAGAAACGCTTATAGGTATGCCATATATGCCTGAGGTTGACGTAAATAAAAATGTGGAAATACGATCAATGCTATAGCTCCTACTCTGCAAAATCGATGGTAAATAAGGACCTATAAATGGATACAGCAGAAAAACCGTCGTTATCAACGATAGCATCCAACCTACAGATCGCCTGGTTGCTTCAAGAACAAGAAGAATCATCAGTATACCGACAATAACATCATATTGGTTTGTAACCCCTCCGCTTGAAGTAATGATTTCCCATCTTTTCAGAATATATATACTCGCAAACAAAGTTGCAACACCCAGTATTATGCGGATTATACTATCGACTATTTTGTTCTTTTGATTGTCTTTTGCCGGAGTCACGAAGGATATAAACATCATTATCATTAAGTGGAAGGCCCGAATCGTCATAGCTGACATCGATACTATGCCCGATACATTAAGCATATGAAATACACCTACTAAAACTGCTGCAAAGGCTACCACTTTTTTACTTGATGCTATAAGTTTATCGTTAATACTCATATGCCTCTCCTTATCCCCAAACTTGCCACTCTCTTTTGTTCAGATTACCGTTTACAATATGAGAGTGGCAAGTTTGCATAGTATATTATAGATTTAACAATCTTGAAGGATTATCTTTAGTCATAAGATCTAATTCGCTTTCTGTTACACCAAATCTTTTAAGTACATAACAATATGTTCTTAGTCCCTCAACTGGTGATGCACTATAAACTTGCCCATAATCTGATATCAAGCAGCAATTTTCGGCTTTCACTTCTTTAATGATATTAACAATCTCTCTAGGATCCTGTCTTCCGTTATGAGGAGAGCAAACTCCAAAAGATAATGTCAATGTGGCGCCTAGAGACGTTAGTTCTTTTAAAACAGGTATTGTAAAATCTTCAGTCCATGCATTTGGATGAGTGATTTCCAATTTATCATAGCCTATGGCATTACCTTCTTTTGCCAGTGCAAGACACTCTCCCGGAGATACATGACCAGTACCTAGAATGACATCATACTCTTTGCAAATTCTTATAATTTCTTGCACTTCCTCTTTTAACTTCCCATCATCGTCCAATAAATTAATTAATTCTCTTTCCTGTCCAAAAGAGGAACCGTTGACATATGCTTTTATCCAGTGGCCGGATTTGGCTTTCTTAATGGCATATTCGGCATCTACAGTTGGTAACCATATCATCTTACCACCTGATTTCACAGTTGCAAAAACAGTTCTCACATTTAATCCACCTGTTGGCCCATTTAGGGCAATACCCCCAAATATTTTGGTTTCTAAACCAAGTTGATTTGCCGCATAAGCATCACCAACGGTAGAAGCTAAATGAGTCTTTACTATAATGGCTTTCATGCCTCGGGCACTTGCTTCTCTAGCCAGTCTAATACTGTCAGCATACCTGGGAACATAATCAGGACCTACGTGTATATGTAAATCAATCATTCCGTCCAAAATATTATCGTTTATAAACACTTTTCTTGCCTCCGATTTCAGTTATTATTTTCTCTCATCAAAATATTTCTTTGCACCCGGATGTAATGGAATTGGCGTTTGATCAGCTGTTTCTATATCAATTTGTTTAGCATTAGCATTTGCTTCCTTAAATTCGTCCAAGTTGTCAAATATAGCTTTCGTAATATTATAAACCAACTGTTCGTCAAGATTATTATTAACAAGCAACACATTGGGTACACCAATCGCTGTAGCATCGCCTTTCAGTTTATAAACATCTTTTGGGACTTTTACTTTACTGTAGTAAGAATATTTAGCAAGAATATTATCCAGTTTATCATCAGCAATTTCTATGAATTTAATATCCTTAGAAGTAGATATTTCAACTACTGCCGATGCCGGATACCCGGATAATGCTAAGGCTACGTCTACATTGCCATCAGATAATTGCGTGAAGCCGTCATTATATGACAAATAGTTGGGCACAATATCATCCATAGAAAGTCCATATTGCTCTAACAGAGCCTGTAGTATAGGTAGCGTTCCTCCTCCGGCCGGTCCAACAGCAATTTTTTTGCCTTTTAAATCGGCAATCGAGTTAATCGGAGAATCCGCCATTGTAATGATGTGAAATACACTTGGATGTAGTAAAGATACTGCACTGACTTCAAGTTTTCCCTCATAAGGTTTCATTCCATTTGCAGCAAAATATGCTAAATTTGCATTAGTTATCCCTAACTCCACATCTCCATTTGCAATTAGCCTTGGATTTTCCAGAGCTCCTGCAGTAACTTCCGGTGTCATTTTTGCACCATCAACATACTTTGTAACAAGGTTGGCTATCTCCTGCCCTACAGGGAAAAAGGCTCCTCCCATACTTGCCGTACCAATACTCAACTGCCAATTTTCTTCGGATTTGTTACCGCCTTCCCCGCTGCTTCCAGCATTATTTGAACATCCAGCTAAAACAATACTAATGACCAACAAAGATACAACAAGCCAAATAAGATTTTTCTTTGTTTTCATGATAAACATCCTCCAAGTTTTATCCATATTATGTAAGTAGTGATATTAATTAATAGGATTATCAGTCTTTCTTCTATTTCTTTGTTTTTGCTGAACTTATGAGACTCTTTGCAGCCCTCATTCTATGGTCTCTTACAAACATCTCCAGTTCGTCATATTTCTTTTCTTTTATCATTTCCAGTATCTTGTTGTGCTCCGTTAACGAATCTGTACTCCTCTTGGGAGATAATACAAAAACAGCTCTGGTTCTTTCCCATTTGTCCCATAACTCATTTATCATTTTATAAAGTCTGACATGAGGGTTTACGGAGTTTATATAATTATGAAATTTCCTGTTTAGTATTCCATATTCAACAAGATCCTTGTTATCTAATGCTTTTTTCATCAATTCTATTATTTTAGTTAAGTTCTCAATATCTTCATCAGTCATACAATCGACACTTTCCCTAGCTGCAAACCCTTCTAATATCCCTCTTATTAAATAACACTCTAATACGTCTGCTTCTTTAATTTCAGTTACTACAGGACCTACATGGGGATATGTCTCCACCATGTCTTCCGTCTCTAACATTCTTATCGCTTCTCTTACAGGTATCTCGCTTACTTTGTTTTGTTTTGCAACTTTACTTATGACAATGCGGTCACCGGGCTTATATACACCACTTATAATGTCCTTTTTTATGTTCTCATAAATAATCTCAACTTTACTTTTATAGTTTTGCAAATGTATTTCACCTCCTTGCAGTAAATTTACATATATCATATATCATATATGTTTATCATATATAATATATCATATATGATTTTGAATGTAAAGTTAAATTCGACTTCGGTGGGAAATGATAATATAATAATAGTTGTAGACCTTGTGTGGACAAGAAAAGCAGGCCCTCAGGCCTGCTTTTCTCTTTCTAAGATACC
>DUNY01000326.1 GCA_012839145.1 Thermoanaerobacterales bacterium | reverse complement strand
CCCTCCCTTTATTTGATGATAACGGCAATGGGTGTTTCCATATTCTTGGAGAATATGGTTTATGTAACTTTAGGTTCCCATTTTTATTCCTTTCCCGAGATTTTTGTACAATCAACCATAAAGTTTTTTGGAAGTGATATAAGTCCTCTCGATTTATCTGCTTTAATTTTTTCACTGATAAGCATTTATGCCCTTCATCTTTTCCTGACAAGGACGAAACTTGGAACTGCCATTCGGGCTGCGTCCTATGACATGACAATAGCTTCACTTAATGGTGTCAACATGACAAAGCTTATCGGCGTGGTGTTTTTACTTGCCGGAGGTTTTGGTGGCTTGGCCGGAGTGTTTTTGGGAATAAAGTACATGGTCTACCCCACAATGGGATGGATTACAAATAAGGCTTATATAGCCGCTGTTATCGGAGGTCTGGGAAGCCTGCCGGGAGCGGTTATAGGGGGATTGATTCTTGGAGTTCTTGAAACATTTGTCTCGGTCTATATTTCTTCCACTATCAGGGATGTTTTCAGTTTTTCCATGGTCATCATATTCCTGGTGGTACAGCCTGCTGGTTTATTAGGCCGATATCTGGAAGAAAAGGTCTAGGGGGGTAGGATAATGGATTATATTTATGGAGTTATGGCAGTTATATGTATAGAAATCATTGCTACGGTAGGCCTTTCTGTGTTTACTGGATTCACCGGCCTATTTTCTTTAGGTCATGCTGCCTTTATGGCCATAGGAGCTTACACTTCTGCCATATTGACGTACTTTTACCACGTTCCCTTTGTGTTGGCACTGCTTGC
The DNA here is from genome assembly GCA_012839145.1 of Thermoanaerobacterales bacterium. Lineage (GTDB taxonomy): Bacteria > Bacillota > Thermosediminibacteria > Thermosediminibacterales > Tepidanaerobacteraceae > DUNY01. The sequence continues at coordinate 4,628 of DUNY01000326.1, read as the reverse complement.
AGGAATGGTCATGTCCGGATTAGTAAGTATAATACTGGGATTTCCGACCCTTAGGGCAAAGCTAAGAGGAGATTATTTTGCCATTGCGACACTGGGATTTGGAGAAGCTACCAGGGTGATATTGGAAAACCTTGCAATTACACAAGGAGCCCGGGGTCTTCCGGGAATAAAACACTTTACCACATTGCCGGTGGCCGTTATCTTTGCTGTGCTGGTAGTGTGGCTAACTAAAAACTTCATATGGTCCAAGTTTGGCAGAAATGCCATTGCGGTGAGAGAAGATGCGGTAGCTGCGGAAATGGCCGGTATTGACCTTTTTAAAGTTAGAATGCTGTCACTGATATACAGCGCCATGTGTGGAGGTTTGGCAGGAGGTTTGTTTGCCCATTACCTGAACTTTATTCAACCTGCTATGTTTACTTCAATTCTCTCAACTCAGTTGACATCAGCGGTCGTGGCAGGCGGCATGGGTAGTATAACGGGACCGGTATTGGCTATTGCACTGTTTATTGCCGTTCCTGAAGTTCTTCGGGTAGCAAACATGTGGCGACTGGTGGCTTATGGATTGATATTGGTGCTGATTATGATATTCAGACCGTCAGGTATCATGGGATATCATGAACTGTCGTTTGAGTGGATATTCAATATTTTTAAGAAAAAGACCCGGAACAAAGCTGCCGGCAAAAGGAGGGTATAACTATGCCGCTATTGGAACTGAAAAATGTGACAAAAACCTTCGGCGGAATTGTAGCAGTTAAGGACGTGTCATTTTCCACAGAATCGGAAGAAATAGTGGGACTAATCGGTCCCAACGGAGCCGGCAAGACCACGATTTTCAACTTGATTACCGGGGTATATAAACCTACCGAGGGGAATATAGTTTTCGAGGGACAGGATATTACAGGTTCAAATCCTGTATCCATAGTGAAAGGGGGCATAGCTAGGACTTTCCAAAATATACGTCTTTTTAACAAATTGAGCGTCTTGGAAAACATCCGAACGGTTTTATATCGAGAAGCCGATTACAATCTTGGAAATGCACTGATTAGGACTCCGAAGGTAACGAGAATAGAGAAGAAACTTTATGATAAATCTCTTGAATACTTGGAAGTCGTAGGACTTACCGATTATGTAAACAACCGGGCAGACAGCCTCCCTTACGGACTCCAAAGAAAACTTGAGATTGCAAGAGCTTTAGCGTTGGATCCGAAACTGCTTCTTCTTGATGAACCGGCAGCGGGAATGAATCCTGATGAGTGCATAGATTTAGTGGAACTCATCATGAAAATCAGAGAGAAGTATAACCTGACTATCATCCTCATCGAGCACCACATGGATGTGGTTATGGAACTTTGCCCCCGAATTTTAGTGATAAATTTTGGGGAGATGCTCATGGAAGGCACAAAACAAGAAGTTCAGAACGATCCTAGGGTACTAAGGGCTTACTTAGGGGAGGAATATATAAATGCTTAAGGTTAAGAACTTAAACGTATATTACGGCAGGATTCATGCCTTGAAAGATGTGAGCATCGAAGTTGGAAAAGGTGAGGTTGTTACCATAGTCGGAGCTAATGGTGCGGGAAAATCCACACTGATGTGGACCTTGTCAGGAGTGCTCAGAGCTAAAGGTGGATCCATAATTTATAATGAAAAACCTCATCCCCTTACTGCACATGACGCGGCTGCCGCCGGTATCATCTTAGTGCCGGAAAGGCGAAGGCTTTATGCAAATCTGACCGTTCGGGAAAATCTGATGATGGGAGCATTTTTGAGAAAAGACACTGAGGGTATAAAAAAAGACCTTGAATATATTTATGCTCTGTTTCCCATATTGAAGGAAAGAACCGGTCAATATGCAGGAACTTTAAGCGGGGGGGAACAGCAAATGGCAGCAATAGCAAGAGGACTAATGTCAAGACCCAAGATATTGTTATTAGATGAACCCTCATTAGGGCTTTCCCCTATATACACAGCTGAAGTATTTAAGACCATTTTGGAAATCAAAGTTCAAAAGACCACTATCCTTTTAGCGGAGCAAAACGCCAAAAAGGCTCTGGAAATAGCCGATAGGGCATATGTGTTGGAAACAGGTCGTGTGGTCCTATCAGGTTCAGGTAAAGACCTTTTAGACAATCCCGCTGTTCAAGAGGCGTATTTAGGTGTCAGGCACAAGGCTATATGAAATGCGAAAGCTGCGGTTAATCAGCGCAGCTTTTTTATGTGTGTGTCAGAGGATGTTACGGGTATGTTTCTAAACTGACAAAGGAATGTCAGTTGTGTGAAGACATTGCAGTAGGACAACGTCAAGTATATTTATCGATACTGATAAAGGAATGTCAGTAGAGTGAAGACCCGTTAATACATGTTTTATGTCACTCTGAACGCAGTGAAGAGTCTTAGATGCTCTGCTTGGTTCAGGAAGACAATGTTGACAATCTTCATACTGTGACTTTTCACACAGCTTGACGTTCCCGGGAGATTGTTTTCCTGTATACTTACAAACATGGGCTTTTCCCAAAATACATCTTGACACTTTCACAGGAAAATTGGTAAAATATTAATGTCAGATGTCAGACTTTTCAGCAAGGAAGGGGGCATGGTTATTAGCTAAAATAAGAAATGCCTGCTTACTTAAAAGGATTTACAAAAAATTACGGGGGGAATTTTGAGTGAAAATACGTGAGTTGCTGGCTTTAAGTCTGGTAGTTCTGTTGGTTTTGGGACTAGTGGCAGGATGCGGTCAAAAGGTCGATGCACCCGCAGAGGAACCAGCATCGGAGGGACAGGAAGAACCAGAAGAAAAGAAGATTAAAGTTGGTTTAGTATACGATATCGGCGGCCGTGGAGACTTGTCATTCAATGACAGCGCTTATGCGGGATTAAAGAGGGCTGAACAGGATTTCGGCTTGGAAGTTACTGATTTGGAACCTTCCGGCGGCGGTGAGGACCGGGAGCAGCTCTTAAGACTTTTGGCAGAAGATGGCTATGATTTGATATTCGGCGTCGGTTTTATGTTTACAGATCACATTGCAAAGGTTGCGGAAGAATTTCCTGATGTAAAATTCGGGCTCATTGACGGTGCTGTAGAAGATATAGACAGTAGCTCCAATATCTCTTGCCTAATGTTCAAAGAGCATGAGGGCTCTTTCCTGGTAGGTGCAGCTGCAGCGCTGAAGTCCGAGAGCGGCAAGGTGGGCTTTATCGGCGGTATGAAATCACCCCTTATAGAGCGGTTTGAATACGGTTATTTGGCTGGAGCTAAATACGCAAATCCCAATGTAGAAACCTTTTCAGACTATGTAGGAACCACCGGAGATGCCTTTAAAGACCCGGTAAAAGCCAAGGAATTGGCCCTTAAGCAAATTAAAGCCGGTGGGGACGTGCTTTATCATGCCTCGGGTGCTTCAGGAATCGGTATGATTGAAGCGGCTACAGCCAACAAAAAGCTGTCTATCGGTGTGGATTCCGATCAGTCTTTGACTGCTACTGATGAACAAAAACCCTTTATACTGACCAGTATGATGAAGCGGGTTGACAATTCAGTATATGAAACCATAAAGGCCTTTGTTGAAGGTAAGTTTGAGGGCGGGTACAGAGTCTTCGGACTCGACGATGACGGCGTAGGCTACGCGGTAAATGAATTTAATGAAGAGCTTATTTCAGATATACAGCCTAAATTGGATGAGCTGAAAGCTAAGGTCATAAAAGGAGAAATAAAAGTACCCGCAGACAAAAACGAATATGAAGAATTCTTAACGACTTTGAAGTAAATAAATACTGCGGGGTGACTTGAATAATAGTCACCCCTTATTATTGCTTTAAAGAGACCTTATTTAGAGGGAGATTTAATCCCATCTAAAACTTCCATGCGGTGCCTGTACCACGATAAAAGGAAGTGTCACTGTTATGAAGGCCTTTGCCATGTTATGAAAGCCTCTGCTTGGTTGTCATCCTGAAGGCTTTGCCTGAAGGATCTTGTTTTAAGATTCCTTAGTTGCTTTGCTCTTTCGGAGTGACGTGAAATGCTTTCATTTATCATGGTGCAGGCCGCATGAAAATTCTGAGCGTAGCGAAGAATCACAAGATACTTCTGTCGTTGTTTCTCTCAGTAATGACAAAAATATTACTTTCATAACAATGCCAGTGGAGTCTATCCGGACTTAACCGCCCTTTTGCACTACCGCCAACAGAAACGGGAGACTTAGGGCGGGGTAGTCCAGTGTTAAAAGAGCCTTAGGGGGAGGGAAAATTATTGCAAAAAGCCGTTGTTTTAAAAAATATAACTAAACGCTTTCCGGGGATTGTGGCAAATGACAGAATAGATTTAGAAATACAAAAAGGAGAAATTCATGCCATCGTCGGAGAAAACGGTGCCGGTAAAAGCACGCTTATGAAGGTCTTGGCAGGCCTTTATCAGCCTGACGAAGGTGAAATATACATTTTCGGAAAAAAAGAAAAAATAAGCTCACCCAACAAAGCTATTGAGCTCAAAATTGGTATGGTTCATCAGCACTTCATGTTGATAGATAGATTCACAGTTCTGGAAAACATTATCCTGGGAGCCGAAAAGAAAAAAGGCTTAACCATTGATCAAAAAGCTTGCCGAGAAACCGTGAAAAAACTTCTGG
>DUNY01000189.1 GCA_012839145.1 Thermoanaerobacterales bacterium | reverse complement strand
TTCTTCCAAATATTTGAAAGAGAGCAAGTAGGCTGTTTTGCTTCACAAGAGAGCTGGTTTGACCTATATGGGATTGTGTTTCTGGTGGTCTCATTCCATCGTATATAAAGAGTGACAACAAAGCTATCACTAGCAAACATGTTAGAAGAATCAGGTCTTTTCTAGTTATACTGCCTTTTAAGTGTAACATGATTGCTGTACCAAATCCGACAAAAGCAGCTATTGACCCCCCTACATTTGTTCCGAGAGTAGGGGCCATCAAGGTTAAAAGCACAACTCCATAGATAGCTGCGCTTAATGTTTTTACAATCTTCTTATACCGATATTTATCTATCAGAGCAGCAGTGCCTATTATAGTTGTTCCCAGCAGAAATCCCATATACTCGTTGCCGATCCCGTAGAATCTGGCTCCTGCAATTGGATCATAACCTAAGATTGAAACCTTCATTAAGGGGTTTTTGAAAAAAGTATCCACTAAAATAATGCCTGTGGAAAAAAGACATGACACTATGAGTATTTGTAAATTATCTCTGAATAGGTAAAAAATAGCAACACTTAGTATCAGCACAGTCATAATTAAGCTAATGGCCAGTCTTACACAATTCCAGGGGTTGAATAAAGGTAAAAAAAGCAGAACCGTAGGTGTAATCAGAATAGCTATCAGTAAAGGCTTTATATAGTGTAAATATGTTTTAAAATACATCATGAATACAAAAGACAGCAAAAGAACAGTAATGATAAAACCTATATATGTCTTCACCACAACGGCTCTGGTTTTATAATTAAAAACCGATATGTCATTTAACTTTAGAAGGTATTCCAATGGTTCATTTTTATTCTTTGATGTCATTTTATGGCCTGTCATCAAGGAGTTTTTGGGAATCCGAAAATATGCCAGTACATGAGCGGCTAAATCGGTATTTGTAATAATCCCATCTCTTTTTGTGGTAGCAGAAGTCAAGATTCCCTTGGAAAATGACTCGTTGAAAATTATTATAGGCGTCAGTCTCTTTCCTCTTGAAATGTCTTCACCGGACGGGAAAGGAAACACCAGCATAAAGAGCGTATCTTTATTGCTATTTTTAATAATTCTCCCTAAGAACTCGTCAATCTCTTTGAATGTATTAGTCTTACTTTCTTTATGTCTTTCATCGGAAATATTCATATATTTATTCAACCTATAAGTATCGCCAGTCTGTATAACGATAAAGTCTGCCTTATCCTTTACCTTTTCATACTCTTTATATAGAGCATCATAATTTGTTTTGATTCCGAAAGGACTCATGAAATCTCTAATTAGAAGATCTTTATTCACTTTTCCAAAATCAGTTACCCCTTCACTGTTCATAGAAATTAATGAGGCATTTATGCTGATGTCATCAAGCGCAGTTGCCTCATTGCCTATTAGAGCAGTCTTATACCCATGTTCGTTAAGAAGGAACCCTAAAAGGCCTATTCTAACAGGCCGGTTCAATCTTTCGTTTTGCCTTGAGAGTCCTAAAATATCAATATTTGCTACATTCTCTTCTTTCATCTCTTTTCCGGTATTTCTTCTATAGACCTCATTTATTGGTTCTTGATAAAACAGATCCTCATATCCACCTGCATAACTTCCGAAGCCCGAACCAACAGCATAAGCACCTGCACCGATAGTGGCATATGCATTAGTATCAGTATAGGAACCACCTGAGTTTGTATTCATAAGACCTAATGCCCCGTTTTTCAATAGATATTTAATATGGTTTTGGCCGTAACTTATCAAATCATCATAATTTACATTGTCAAGGATAAACATTATTACCTTTTTTTGCGAAACCGGAGCTGAATATGCATAATCGGGTATACTAAGGATGATTATTGCGATTATGAACACTAAAACAATTATTTTTTTCATATGTAACCCACCATTTATGTAATAACTGACAAGCAGCAGTATAAATCACATATGGTTATTATACCAATCTAAATAAATTGTTGCAATGAAATACCAGCTCTGTTAGAGTAAAATTATAGTATGCAACACAATATATGAAAAAGGCTACCTTGCATAGCGGATAGCCCAAAGCATGCACATCCTGTATAATAATTGATAGCGCACAAAAAATACAGGAGAATGCACATGTTCAATTGCTATGTTGAGAGGACATCATTTTTGTGTTAAATTGTATATGATGGATAACAAATATCTATTGGTTCAGAGGGGTGGTAAATGTCTATTACAGGCACTGCAAAAATCGATAATAAAACCAAAAACCTTGTTAAACGATTAATTCCCGGCGATATTGCCATAATACACCATGAAGATATAGATGAAGTAGGGGCTTTAGGTCTATCTTCTCGCAAAGTCAAAGCAGTAATAAATGCAGCCAAATCAATAACAGGTCGCTACCCAAATCCGGGACCGGCCGTCCTTTTGGATGCAAACATTCCAATTGTGGACAATGTAGGAAATCAAATAATGTCCCTTGAAGAAGGTTCGAGCATTACGATTACAGACAATGGCGAAATCTACAATAATAATGAATTTGTAGCCAGAGGAGAATTTCTTACATTAGACAAAGTAAACGCCGAAATGGAATCGGCCAGAATAAATATGGAAAACTCTTTAAATATGTTTATTAATAACACTTTAGCTTACGCCAAAAAAGAAAAATACCTGATAATGGGCGGAGTTGAAATACCCGAAATTAATACTGTTATTAAGAACAAACATGTTTTAATCGTTGTGCGAGGCAATAACTATAAAGAGGATTTGGCTGCCATAAAGACATATATAGATGAGGTTAAACCCGTATTGGTGGGTGTTGATGGTGGAGCGGATGCTCTCCTGGAGTATGGTTATACACCGGATATTATTATTGGTGATATGGACAGTGTAACCGATGAAGCTTTGGAAGTCTGTAAGGATATCGTCGTCCATGCTTACCCCGACGGCAGGGCACCCGGTCTTACAAGAGTGAAAGAATTAGGTCTTGATGCTAAAACTTTCATATCTCCGGGTACCAGTGAGGATATAGCTATGCTTTTAGCTTATGAAAAGCGAGCAGATCTGATAGTAGCCGTAGGTACTCACTCCAGCATGATCGATTTTTTAGAAAAAGGCCGGAAAGGAATGGCCAGCACCTTTTTGGTAAGGCTCAAGATCGGTTCTATCCTAGTAGATGCCAAAGGTGTAAGTAAACTCTATAATCAGAAATTAAAACCTTCATACATGATAGGCCTGTTCGCCGCTGCCATGGTACCCATTATAGTAATCTCAACCATGTCTCCTCCCATAAAACATGCAATAAAACTGCTGGAACTTCGCTTAAAAATGCTTTTACCTTGAACGAGACTTCATTTAGAGGGGAGTTAGCCCCCTCTAAATGTTAGTCGAGACCATACTGAGCTTAACCGCCCTTTGGTACCCGCCGCCTTTAGAGGCGGGGACTTAGGAAGGGTTAGTTCAGTGTTAAAGGAGCAAAGAAAATGTTTATAAATATAAAATACTTAGTCATCACTGTAATCTCTATTTTTTTGGCACTGGGCATAGGAATTCTGATTGGTATTCAAGTGGATTCTCAGGATATTATTTTTGAACAGCAGGAAATAACGGTTCAAAAAATGGAAAATAAATTTGATGAACTCAATCGCCTTAATCTGGACTTACAAAACCAGATAAAACAACTTTCAAGTGCCAATGAGTTAAATGAAAATTACATTAAAAATGTATTCCCTGATTATATAAAGAATAAGTTAACCGACTTGCATATAGTAATTGTAGAAACCACTGATGACTACACGTATACCAGTATGAGACAATCTCTGAAGATAGCCGGTGCAGATGTCACTTCAGTAACTCTCATCAGTGAAAGACTCCTTTATATAAGTGATGAGGAGCAAAACCAACTGATGGAGCATTTTGGCATTGATGAAAATGTCATTCCAGTTGTTCTTAAAAAAATCGCCGAAACTACTGGAGGTAAATATAGTGCCGACGACATTGCCTTCTTGATTGAAAAGGGTATCATATATGTGAACGGTGATTTACAAAAACCCGCCGATTATATTGTAATAGCCGGTGGTAGTCGTGATAAAAATAATAAACATGAAGTAATTGATATACCCTTGATAAAAGAAGTGAAAAAATTGTCTTTACCCTTGATAGGTGTAGAAACCACAACTGTTGAAAATTCTTATATAGAACTCTATAAAAAAGAAAAACTATCCACCGTTGATAATGTAGACACTATCATAGGTCAAACTTCTTTAGTTTTAGTTATGACCGGGAAAGAGGGCCATTATGGTGTAAAGAAAAGTGCTAACTCCCTGATGCCCTTTGTGAATGAGGAGGAAAAAAGTAGGTGAAAGTGACAGTCTTGATACCGGCTTTTAATGAAGAGAAAAATATAGAGCAAACCCTAAAAGGCCTTGAGGATTTTCAAAACACCTATTGTAGAGAAAATCAAATAGATTTGGACCTCTTAGTAATTGATGACGGTTCCGGTGACCAAACCTGTACCAAGGCCTCAAAGGTCGGGGCAAGGGTGCTCGAATTAAAGGAAAACAAAGGAAAGGGCAATGCACTTCGGGAAGGCTTAAAGAACGTGGACGGAGATATTATTGTTTTCCTGGATGCAGACCTGCGTGAAAGCTCCGGTGAGGTTTATAAACTGGTTTCACCAATTTTAAAGGATGAAGCCGATGTGGTAATTGCCCGGTTTAAACCACCTAGCAAAAAAAAAGGCTTTGGTTTTGTCAAATCTCTTGCTTTTTACGGGGTGAAATTCTTCACCGGTAAGGAGGTAACAGGTGCCTTGTCGGGACAAAGGGCCTTTAAGAAAGAGGTGCTGGATGCAATCGGTACAATCCCGGAAGGCTTCGGAATAGAAGTGGGGATATTGATTGACATACTTAAAAAAGGCTTTACAGTCAAAGAAGTGGATGTAGATATGTATCATGACGTAACCGGCAGAGATCTGAAAGGTTTTTTACATAGGGGAAAACAGTTCTGGCATATATTTAAGGTGTTGATTTCAAAAATAATTGATTATGGTATATAAAGTAACTATGGCAATCGTCAGGTAATACCATTCGCTCAGGTTTCTTTTGATTGTTCTAAACCTCGATTCTGCAAAAGCCTAAATATTTAAGCTCAATCTCGCTCTGTAATTATTAATATAACAAGATAAATAGCTGGATCTTTAAAAAACCACTTCTTTTGTTACTCCACAAAAAGCTTTTTAACGGCTTTAGCAAAATCTTAGCAAAAACCTGTTAACAAAAAATTAATATTCGCCCTCTGTATTACCTGACGAGCATTATTTAAAAATAACTTTATTGCTTTTACCTCAAGAATCTTCATTCTCAGGGAATGTTATATGGTAACATCATGGTATTATGCCGAAATCTATTATATGTTTTGGAGGAAAAACTATTGTCAACGGGGTTTTTATCGATAATCTTTATTGCTGCAGCCCTTGTAAGTTATGCTTTTACTCCTGCTTTTATTGATATATTTGAGCGAGGTGGTAAACTCGCAAAAAATTATAGAAGTGAGGTGATACCCCAGGGAATCGGTATAATGTTTCCCATATACACTTTATTGTGGTATATCTTATACATATTATCGGCTAAGAACTATTCATTAGACACACTGTTAATTCAATTTGTCATTACAGCAGCATGTTTAATTGGTTTTATTGACGACATGCTGGGAGCCCGGAATGTACTGGGGCTCAAGGGACATTTTAAAAGCCTGCTCAAGGGTCGGCTTACCACGGGGGCTTTGAAGGCTATTATCGGTCTCTTGATTGCCTTTATTATTAGTTCTTCCCTTACTTCAAATCCTTTAGAAACTGTTATAAATACGCTAATCATAGCACTTTCCACTAACTTTTTTAATCTGCTGGATTTAAGACCGGGCCGGGCTATCAAAGTTTATATTTTTTCTTTTCTTGTCATATTGGTTAGCTTGATTATTAAACATAAAACTGCTATTATATCACCTTTTATCCCTTTAGTAGGTTCTATAATCGGTTACATGCCCTATGATTTAAAAGCAAGATGTATGATGGGTGATGCAGGATCAAACGTGCTCGGTATTTCCGTCGGGTTTCTGGTTGTATTAACGCTCAGTTGGTACATTAAGCTGGGAGTTTTGGCATTCCTTATAGTGATACATATTTTTACGGAAAAATATTCACTGACAGATTTGATTAAAAATAATCGATTCTTAAATTACCTTGATAATCTGGGAAGATTGTGAGTTTTAATTAAAGTTTGCCCCCTCAATTCTCACTACGATCTCAGGATGCTTTGACTGGTTAAAGAAAAAACAGACTACAAAGTTGAAGCCGCCGGCTATCGCCGACGGCTTTTGGACTGTGAACATCTCTACCATCTGGTATTTTCCTGGCAGTCATTGGATACGTTTGCTATTATTTAGTCTACAGTTGTAGTGGTTTCATATTTACCAATCGAAAGTAGTAAATTGTAAATTACCGTAACAGCTTCGGCCCGGGTAGCAGTGCCTTGAGGCTTAAAGGTGTTGTTTGGATATCCACTCATTATGCCGTTCTTGACCGCTGCTGATACGCCGCTCTTGGCCCAAGAGGAAATTTGGGTATTATCGATAAAGGTCATCTCCTCTGATACCGAAGTAAACTTCACTGCTTTAACCGCCATTATGGCCATTTGTTCCCTAGTAATCGGATCGTTCGGGCCAAAGGTGTTTTCAACATACCCGCTTACTATACCACAGGATTCGGCAATGGCAATGGTATCTCTTGCCCAGTGGCTGGCCGTATCGGCAAATATCCTACCGGAACCGGTCCCTTCCAGTTTCAGTACTTTAACCAGTAATGTGGCAAATTCCGCCCTGGTTATGGTGTTATCTGGCCTAAAGGTTCCGTCTGTATAGCCACTGACTATCCCCTGTCCCACCAATATTTCAATTGTTGCTTTAGCCCAGTGCTGACCTATATCACTCAGCAAAGGTACAATTGGTTGGGGTATGCTGGCCCCTTCCGTTTTGCACATGACTACAAACAAGGTGAAATGGTCTATTGTAACCGAGATGGTATTACCCAATACAGTTCCACCTAATTCTATCCACTTGGAGGTGGTTTCGTCATAGTAATATAGTGCCGGTGCAGTGCCTTCTGGAACTTGGGCAGGGTCAAAAGTAAATTCGAGTGTTACCGGTTTGTTAAAGGTATAGGAATTATGGCCTCCTACAGTTAATTCAAAGACTTGACCTAGCACCATAAAACCGCCGGGTATATCCGGTAAGGAATCCACCCGCTTTATCTTTACATTTACCTTGGCACTCCCCTTAAGAGCGGAGGCCGGAATAGTAATGGAGGCTTCGCTGCCCAAGCTTATTTGACCGCCGGCACTGGGGCTGACCATACCTTCACCGCTGCTACTCTCCACCCAGGAATCTTTATCTC
>DUNY01000124.1 GCA_012839145.1 Thermoanaerobacterales bacterium | reverse complement strand
CTAAATAATAAGTTTACCCGGTAACTATTGTTACCGGGTGTATGGTTTCATTTTTTTATATTATACTTTTTCATCTTTTTGAGCAGTGCTGGATGAGATAGACCTAATGCCCGAGAAGTTTTTCTGATTGAACCGTGTTTTGATAAAGCCTCAGTAATAACTTTAGACTCCAGCTGCTCTACCATAGCCTTAAGTGATTTATCCTCAGCATCAGGCAGGATTAATTCATTATCAACTTCGAAGTGTAGATTGTCTATATCTATAATTCTGCCCGGAGTTAAATTTACAGCCCTTTCAATCATATTTTGCAGCTCTCTCACATTTCCAGGCCAATCATAATTTACCAGAAAAGCCATGGCTCGCGCTGTGAGAGTTTTTGGAGGCTTCTCAATAGATTTGACATATCCGGAAAGAAAATGTTCCGCAAGCAAGGGTATGTCCGCTCTACGTTCTTTGAGTGACGGTATAGTAATGGGAACAACATTTAAACGATAATAAAGATCTTCTCGAAATTCGCCTTTTTGAACCATCTTTTCAAGATCACGGTTAGTAGCGGCTATTATTCTTACATCAATAGGCTTTTCTTCATACCTACCTATTCTGCGAATCTTCATCTCTTGAATTACTCGTAGTAACTTGGCCTGGGTGCTTAAAGAAAGATCTCCTACCTCGTCAAAAAATACTGTACTTTTATCGGCTACTTCAAGAAGGCCGGCCTTGCCTCCTCTCTTAGCTCCGCTGAAAGCCCCGTCTTCATATCCGAATAACTCACTCTCCAAAAGGGTGTCGGGTAAAGCAGCACAATTAACCGGATAAAAGGGAAATTCACCTCTCGGGCTTGAAAGGTGTATGGCCTTGGCAAAAAGCTCCTTACCGGTGCCGCTTTCCCCCAGGAGTAAAACAGTGCTATTACTGTCTGCCACCAGCTTTGCTCGTAATATTGCCTTTTTTAAGGAACTACTTTCTCCCAAGATAATGTGGAAGGGGTCATCTCGGGACACATCCGAATTACTGCATCTCACTTCTTCTACTTTCTTAATATTTGAGATAGGAGCAAGGTCCAACATAATCTTTTTCTTAATTTCTTCATCATCACATTCCAATTCAAAATACATTAAATTAGGTAAAACTTCCAAAGCCAATATGCTTATATTATACTTTGCGATAACTCTGCTGGTATCATAAACCATGCCGGTTCTATCATCAAATTCAATGCGTAGCCTGAAAGCCCCCAAAATATTCACCACCGTTATATATTGAACGAGACTTCATTTAGAGGGGGATTCGACCCTATCTAAATGTTAGTCCAGTGTTAAGCTCTTCATGCTATTTTTGCCTCGTCATATATATATTATAACATCTTTAGCTTTTCTTCCACTGTCAGTCTGTAAAAGAGCAAAAAGTTTTGTTTAATTGCACATTTAGTGAATACTTGGACGGCTCATACCATTTTAGACATATTGACATCTTTGAATATTTTGCTATAATTTTGTTATCATATATATGTCACTAACACATACAGGAGAGAAGTAATGTTAAACAATAAAAATAATTTATGTCACCAAAAGCAAGAGTGTAATTGCCCAGGTTTTAAAATACATCGCTTTATTCAGCCCTGTCTACTAATTCTTTTACATGAAGACCCATCCCATGGTTATGAACTTATGGCACGACTGAGCGAATGCGGATTTGAAGGCGAAAATCCTGACCCAGCCATGGTCTACCGGAATCTTCGAAAAATGGAAAAAGAAGGTTTAGTTGCATCACAATGGGAAACAGCAGAGGCGGGTCCGGCTAAGCGTCTTTATTCGGTAACTCCCAAAGGAGAAAAGTCCATTCATTCGTGGGCCGTTCATATTAAAAAACAGATTAAACGACTTACTTGTTTTCTTGAAAAATACGATAGCATTTTTATGTCTCCATAGTCAAAAAGCTTTTATGCAAGTATTTTAACTATCTTTAAGCATTTTATTATACAATACAGATATTTAAATTTAAATATATTAAAATCCAATATAATAAACGGAGGTGCTATCTTGTTTAATATCTTACTCCACTTTGTTTCTCTGATTTTTCTTATCATGTCCTTTTTTAAGGATAAACAAAAGACCATAAAAGCTCTTAAAATAGCCTGGAAGTCTTTTTCGAATATCTTACCTGCCTTCGCCGGAGTTTTAGCCTTGGTTGGGTTAGTATTAACAGTTTTAAGTGCTGATATTATTTCAAAAATTGTAGGAGCCAATACTGGAATAATCGGAATGTTAATCACATCTATCATAGGGGCTATAACCTTGATTCCGGGTTTTGTTGCTTTCCCTCTTGCCGCCTCTCTTTTGGAAAAAGGCGCAGGAGTAATGCAGATAGCAGTTTTTGTTTCCAGCCTTATGATGGTTGGAATAGTAACTCTACCCTTGGAAATCAAATGTTTTGGCAGGAGGACTGCAATTTTTAGAAATTTTTTGAGTTACATTTTTTCATTTATCGTAGCATTAATAATTGGGGTGGTAGTATCATGAAGAAGTTAAAACCTTATGCACTGTTTCTTTTGGTTATTTTTATTGATCTATTGGTATTAGTCTCAGATTCAAACCTAGGGACCCAAATCTTAAAAAATACTTAT
>DUNY01000273.1 GCA_012839145.1 Thermoanaerobacterales bacterium | reverse complement strand
CAGCTTTTTTCATTCTGTCGATTATTTCATCAGGAACACGAATGCCGGGGACATTGTTATTCATATATCTTGCCATACCCGCAGATTTTAACGGTATAACCCCAACTAACACTTTTACGTCCATATCTTTTATTTTATCCATAAAACTTTTAATAACATCTATATCGTAGACTGCCTGTGTTTGAAAAAATTTCGCACCGGCTCGGGTTTTTTTCTTCATTTTCATTATTTGCAACTCAACCGGATCATATAGCGGTGTAACACTGGCTCCTAGGAAGTATTCAGGAATTCCAGAAAGTTCATGTCCGGTAAGATCTTCCCCACTGGCAAGCTTTGTTGCAGTTTGAAGGATGTTTACTGAATCCATGTCAAAAACCCCTTTTGCCTCGGGATGATCTCCTATGCTTGGATGATCCCCAGTTAATGCCAGCACGTTTTTTATCCCTAAAGCCGCAGCTGACAGCAATTCACCCTGTACAGCTATGCGATTTCTATCCCGTCCGGTTATCTGCATTACAGGTTCCAAACCTTCTTCAAGTAAAATCTTAGCTCCACCCAGTGATGAGGTTCTCACCACCGCACTTTGAAAATCCGTTACATTTACAGCATCTACCCGACCCTTCACAGCTCGGGCACATTCTCTTATATGGTTAAAATCGATGCCTTTAGGGGGAGCCATTTCAGCAGTAATAGCAAAGCCTCCACTTTCTATTTTATCTTTTAGTCCCATTTAACTTACCTCCTATTTACCAACGACAAGCTTCTTGGGATTGGCGGATTTGCTGTAATCCTTGGGTGCTTTCATCTCCAAGAGCGTATCCAGTTTACCCATTTCCTTGAGGCGGTTATAAATCAATATCCATGCACAGTCATTTTCCGAATTAATTTCACATTTTCCGTCTTTAGCTCCACCACAGGGTCCGTTAAGCAAACTTTTTGCACATCTTGTTATGGGGCATATGCCGGCAGTCCAGCCCAGTTCACACTCGCCACAAGCTCTGCATGCCTCCGAATAATGTCCTATCCTTTCCACTTCACCAATGAACAATGTGTCATTGGCAGGATATACAGGCACTTTCGCAAAGTTTGCCACAGTTTGTGTCCCATCACCACAAGCCATACATAAAACTGCATCAGCCTCACCAAGTGCTGCTTTTTGCTTTTTAAGGGTTGAACGAACTTGAAGTTTATGGCAGGATGGATCCAAGATAACCGAACCTGTCACTGTTTTCCCTTCTTTTTCAAGCTTTTCCTTCATCTCCGCAATCTGCTTCTCACCGCCGGTCATACATGAAGTAGCACATAAACTGCAACCTGTGATGAAAATCTTTTCTTTGTCCTTTAAAAATTCCAGTACTTCTTCAAAAGGTTTTTGCTTGGATATAATCATATTGTTCCCCCCTTACAGACCCTGTTGAAGTTTGAAGGCCTTAATCACGTGTTTAGCCAGAACCGTTGATGTGACAGAACCTACTCCTCCGGGAACCGGTGTGATTTGGCCGGCTATTGGGCTTACATTGTCAAAGTCCACATCACCGCACATCTTTCCGTTTTCAAAATTAATTCCCACATCAATAACAATAGCGCCTTCATTTACCATATCCTTTGTAACCATTTTTGCTTTTCCCGCTGCAGCTATGAGTATTTCCGCTCTTTTGGCTTCTTGGGCAAGGTCTTTTGTCCTGGTATGACAAATCGTAACAGTGGCGTTTCTCTTTAAGAGCATCATAGCCAGAGGCCGTCCTACAACCATGCTTCTTCCGATTAAAACGGCTCTTTTACCTTTGATTTCAATCCCATAATGATCCAATATTTCAATTACCGCTGAGGGGGTACAAGGAGGAAAACCGTCTTCATCGCCGCTCATTACCTTGCTTACATTAATGGGGTTGAAACAGTCTACATCTTTTTCCGGTGCAATCGCATATTTCAGTGCATCTTCAGAGATTTGATCCGGAAGAGGCCTCATTATTATAACGCCATTTATCTTGGAGTCCTGATTTAATCTGTCAAGAGCCTCTAAAAATTTCTCCTGACTTATGTCTTCAGGAAATGTTTCCACCTGACAATCTATTCCAATACTAGTGCATCGTTTTACAGCACCTTTAATGTACGATGCAGAATCAGGCCTGTCTCCCACCATTACAATACATAGACCTGGGACTTTGCCCTGTTTCTTTAGTTCATCAACTTCGGCAGTAAGTTTATCTTTTAGGGCTGCTGCCACTTCCTTACCACTAAGTATTTTAGTCATTAAATGAGATCCTCCTTGACTTATTTTTTAAGCTTTTGCTCTACTTTAGCGTAGGTTTCATCAGCGATTTCGATACCTTCTTCCACCAATTCATCCATTTCTTTGCCGACTTTCGAAACAAAGTCTTTATCTTTTATTCCGTTTAAGTTAATGATTACGTTCAGCTTTCCGCTTATTAATGCGGCCTTTAGGCATAAAACACCTACACCTACATCACTTATGGCTATTACGGAGCCAATTTCGCCTAACCTTGCATGAAGTTTGATGGCTTCCAAAGCGGTCCTTATAATATCTATGGGCACAGTGCAGGCTAGTTTCAGTGCTTTTTCCATGGCTGCTGCTCGTGCTGTCTTTTCCTCCGGTGTATCTTTTGGCATACTATAGACCTTTGCCACTCCCCCGAAAACT
>DUNY01000027.1 GCA_012839145.1 Thermoanaerobacterales bacterium | reverse complement strand
TGTATTTGTCACATCATCAACAATACCGATTGTGAAATGATTCTTGGGTTCATCGACTTTCAGGTTGTCAAAGACTGCCTTTATTTGCGTTGGGGTAGTATCCTTAGAACCGAGACCATAGCGACCGCCAACTATTACCGGACGAGTGTCTTGGGCAAAGTATGCAGTGCATACATCCTGATACAAGGGTTCACCTAAAGAACCGGGTTCTTTAGTTCTATCGAGAACAGCTATTTTTTTGACAGTCTTGGGCATTTGAGAAAGGAAATGTTTTATTGAGAAGGGTCTGTACAGGTGAACTTTGATTACTCCTACCTTTTCTCCCTGTGCCATCAAATAATCCACTGTTTCTTCAATTGTTTCACATACTGAGCCCATAGCTACAATAACTCTTTCGGCTTCAGGATGTCCGTAGTAATTAAATAGATTATATTTACGCCCGGTGAGCTTGCTGATTTCAGCCATGTATTCTTCAACTATCTCCGGAATTGCTTGATAGTATGGGTTTGCAGCCTCTTTTGCCTGGAAATATATATCAGGATTTTGGGCTGTTCCGCGAGTTACAGGGCGCTCGGGATTTAGTGCTCTCTTTTTAAATTCTCGCACTGCATCGTAATCCACTAGTTTTGCCAGGTCGTCATTATCGAGAACTTCAATTTTTTGTATTTCATGAGATGTTCTAAATCCATCAAAGAAATGCAAGAATGGTACTCTTCCTTTAATAGCTGCTAGATGAGCTACACCGGCAAGATCCATCACTTCCTGCACACTTCCTGACGCCAACAATGCAAAACCGGTCTGACGGCATGCCATGACATCAGAGTGATCTCCGAAAATAGATAGAGCATGTCCTGCAATTGCTCTGGCGGAAACATGAAAAACACCCGGTAATAACTCACCGGCTATTTTATACATGTTCGGAATCATAAGCAGCAATCCCTGTGATGCAGTAAAAGTTGTTGTAAGTCCACCTGCTGCCAATGAACCGTGAACTGTTCCCGAAGCTCCTGCTTCAGATTGTAGTTCAACAACTTTAACTTCTTGCCCAAAAATATTTTTTCTTCCATGGGCACTCCACTCATCAGCGTATTCTGCCATAGGTGATGATGGGGTTATTGGATAGATTGCGGCCACGTCGGTAAACGCATACGCCACATGAGCAGCAGCGTTATTACCGTCCATGGATTTCATAACTTTTGCCATTGGTTTTTCCTCTCCTTTATTTTGATGTAAATCATATGCAAAGGCTCTCTTACTATCCGTCTTAATAGTGATTTTTATCACATTATGTTGCAGTTAATTTTGCATGCTATGTAAATTATTTATCAATGCTATATAGTTTATAGTTCTAGACCAACTATAAGTGAGCCTCGATTAGGTAGCATGACAGGAATAATTATATCATAATAACGGTTGTTTTGCTACATCGTGAATTATTATCTAGAATGTGCTAGTTCCAGGCTATCCTGCAAACCAGGTTGGCCTTTTTCTCTTGCTTTGCATACTGTAATTTTACTCTAACAACTGTAGTGTGGTTCAAAACAAAGCATGTAATAATATATACTCTTTGAGGGCCTTGCTTTATTCTGTTTTATCGATAAAAACTAATATGTTTACATTTTGAACGGCTGGTTCAATATTCTCAATTGAACTTTGGGGCACCAAAATGCAGTAATCCAATGTTTTTTGTATACTATATATGGGGATTCTACACAAGTTATCAAAAATCCTCTTATATTATTAAAAAAATGATAGAGCACATATTTTTTCTATTTATGCTCTATCATTATTCACTCTAGTCTTGATTCCGG